>JBBRVB010000243.1:0-6579 GCA_038247275.1 Chroococcales cyanobacterium | reverse complement strand
CGCCACCGATTCCGAGCGCAATACTACGATTATCCACGGCAACAATGGCGCGGGTAAAACGACGATCCTCAATGCTTTTACTTGGGTACTCTACGAAAAATTTACCGCTGCTTTCGCCGAATCTCATCAATTAGTCAATAAGCGTGCCATCGCGGAAGCCGAGATCGGTACCGCTGTCGATACTTGGGTAGAAGTTGCCTGGGAACACGATGGCAAACGTTATCGTGCTAAACGTACTTGTCGCGCCTACAAGCAGCAAACTGGAGTCAATATCGTCAATAACGAGTTACTCTATCTATATATCGGCGACGCAGATGGTAAGTGGATTCATCCCCAACAACCGCCAGATGAAATCATCGCCAGAATTCTCCCCGCCAGTCTACATCAATATTTCTTCTTCGATGGCGAACGGATCGAGCAAATCGTCCGCCAAGATAAACGACTCGAAATCGCCGAAGCCACCAAAATCTTACTAGGAGTGGAAGTCTTAAATCGATCGATCTCACATCTAGGTGAAGCTAAAAAAACCCTCGCCGCCGAACTTGCCCAAATTGGTGACACGACTACCAAAGATTTACTCAAATCTCAGCAGCAATGTCAACAGGAGATCGATCGCATCCAGGAGCGCGAAGCTGAAATAGTCATCGAAGTTGCTAATTTTCATCAAATCGAGCGCGAAGTCAACCAATATCTGATCGAACTCACCGCCGCCACCGCCATCCAATCTCAACGCCAGGAACTAGAGCGCGCCAAAGCAACCCGTCAAACCCAACTCCGTCAAGCGCAAACGGCAATCAAACAATTAGTCTCCACCCAAGCTCATACCGTCTTACTCACCGATTTAACTCAAGATTTCCAGCAAATTGTCACCGAATTACGCGATCGTGGCGAACTAAATCAAGGTATCTCTCGGGAATTTCTCAATCAACTAATCCACCATCAAAATTGCCTATGCGGTACCAAATTACATCCAAATACCCCTGAGTATCTTCAGATCCAAAACTGGCTGTCTAGAGCGAGTATTGCCGTCATTGAAGAGACAACCATGCGGTTAATCGCACAAGTTGAAGATCTTGAAACTAAAGGTCATGAATTTTGGCACGCGATCGATCTCCAGCAGCAAATCGTCACGACAACTAGAGCTGAGATTAGTCAACTAGAAATCGATATCGATAGGCTCGAATCCCAACTCCGTCAAGATACTAATATCGAGATTGCCAGTCTCCAAAAACGGCTCGATGAAATCGCCATTAAAGTCCGCGATCTGATCCTCACTCAAGGTCAACACCGTCAACAAATTATTCATCTTGAAGGTCAGATCCAAGCATTAGCCAAGCAAATCACCAAACAACAAGTCAACCAAGATCGTCAAACTTTAGCACATCGGCGATTACAAGCCGCTCAGTCTGCAATTACTGAATTGATTGAGGTTCGCACGCACCAAGAGCAAGAGTTTCGACTCGAATTAGAGCAGCGCGTCCAAAGAATTTTTCAAACTATTTCTGTCACGCCATACCTACCCAAAATCACTGAAAAATACGAACTAATTTTAGTTGAAAATACCCGTGGAGTCGAAACCACAGTCGCCGCTTCAACAGGTGAAAATCAGATCCTCAGCCTATCATTTATCGGCGGAATTATCGATCGAGTGCGGGAGTGGAGTGCTCAAAAATTACTCTCGGTACCGGAGAGCAATACCTTCCCGATCGTCATGGATTCGCCATTTGGGAGCCTCGATCGAATCTCCCGCCGTCAAATTGCCCAGATCCTCCCACAACTAGCCAGTCAAATCCTCGTGCTAGTTACCAAAACTCAATGGCGCGATGAAGTAGAAACTCAAATGCAGCCAAAAATTGGTAAGCAATATTTACTAACTTACTACACATCCAAATCAGATGCACCTGAAGATTATCTCGAAATCAATGGTCGCCGCTATCCATTGATTCAGTACAGTCCCAATGATTTTGATTATACCGAGATTATCGAAATAACTTAACACGGGGAATCGCTAGAATGGAGCATCAAAAAATATTAGATTTGTTAGCAGTAGAGCGAGATTTAGACTTAGATTTCGATCTCTATATTTTCGATCTACTTGCATCAACTAATGAAAAACTCTCTCAGTTAGCTACTGCCGGACTCGCTCATCCCGGCACAATTGTCATTGCCAACCAACAAACTGCTGGACGGGGACAACGCGGTAGAGTCTGGAATTCCGAGCCAGGTGGGTTGTATTTGTCACTAGCGATCGCCCCAGATCTAGCAGCGATAAATGTGCATCAACTGACCATCGGAATTGTGTGGGGAATTGCCGAAAAGTTACGCCAAGTCGGTCTACCAGTAACAATTAAATGGCCTAATGATTTGATGCTAGCCGGTCGAAAATTAGGGGGAATATTAACCCAGACCCGGATTAGTGGCGATCGGATTCAAGATGCGATCGTGGGAGTTGGGATTAATTATGCCAATCCAGTCTCAGGTATAGCAATAAATTTAGCACCGAGCAATGATTATCAGCCAAATTACCGAAATTTTTCGATCGAGATGTTAACAAGCTGTACTATTAGGGGAATTATAAGCGGGTATAAACGGTGCACTCCACAATCGATCGACAGTCTCTTGTCGGACTATCTGGAACTACTCAATGCTCGTGGACGTTCGGTGCTGGTCGATGGTAAGTTGGGGACTGTGTTGGGCATCTCACCACAAGGCGAGCTACACATCAGTTTTACAACTGCGACAGCAGTCACAGAGATGTATCTTTTACCCGGTACATTTAGCTTAGGCTATGAGAGTTAGTTACTTTGGTCATCTGCAAAATCGCTTGATTTTGTCAAACCCAAAGCGGACAAGTAGTTCTGAACGAAGACTGCGTTAAATTTATCAGAAATTATGAGCAGCAAGTCAGCAAAAAAATCAGCAGGTTTAAACCAACAACCTCAGGTGAGTATCTTCTTTCGCAATCCTGTCCTAATGAAGAGCGTTGCTTGGCTCGGTAGCCTTAGTATGGGTAGTATTGGTATAGCCTGGGCCGATCTCAAACCCATTTCTACATCACCTCAAGCCCCTACACCAGCGCAAATCAAAGTTCCGGCATTAGCAGTGGCTGGGAGTCCAACTGCCCCAGCGCGAGAAGAATATGGCCCTTACATCCCCATCGCTCCCCAGCAAGCTCCCACTCAAATCGCCCCAGCACAACTGCCGAATCGTGAAGTACCAATGGCAGTTGCACCGAGTTCAGCAGCGACCTTACCGACCGGCAAGATTATCCCACCACAACACACCGATCTATTGACCGTAGACAACCACACTGTGGGTGTAAATGGTTCATCAAACCGCACCAGTCAAGGATTTGTCACTATTGCCGTTCCAGCCCCTCTCAGTGCCAAAAGCCCTACCCAAACCCGGAAAATATTCTCCAGTGCGAACAGCCAGATCCAACCTAGCCACCTCCAGCCAAAACCGACAGTCGATCGATCCATCCCCGCAACCAGTATCGATCCTGTCTCCAGAACTAACGATCGAATAGTACAAAAAGTGAGTAGTCTGCCACCGCTTATCACGACATCGGCACGCCGCACTAATCCCCCGCGAGTTAAACCGACTGTACTTACTCAAATGCGACCAGCAGTCACCAACAATCGGAATTTTCAGCCAGCATTGAGATCGCCATTAACAACCTCAGTGCCAACTGGATCTTCAGACGCATCGATCGAGATTGTCATCCCCTCACCCCGCAATGGTAGGATCGAAGTACTACCTGTTGCTCAATTACCCAATGTCACAACAACGAAAATCGTACCAATCGTCCCCGCGATTCCGATCGTTCGCCTAGCAACTGTGGGCGCACCGCCAAGTCCGATGACATTTGCCAATCCGGGTAACGAGTATTCTACTCAACTCATCTATCCACTCAGTAGCCCCGCCCCGACAACATCTAACTTTGGTTGGCGGATACATCCGATCTCAGGGAGTCGTCGTTTTCATGCTGGAATAGACATCGGTGCGCCAATGGGTGCGCCCGTTGTGGCTGCGGGATCGGGGACAATTACTTCGGCTGGTTGGTTTGGTGGTTATGGTAAAGCAATTGTGATTCAACACAATGGTATCCAGCAGACCCTCTACGGTCACCTCTCGGAAATATTCGTCCAACCAGGTCAAAGAATCGAGCAAGGCACTGTCATCGGTCGTGTCGGTAGTACTGGTAACTCTACTGGCCCTCACTTGCATTTTGAGACGCGAGTAGCTACCTCTGATGGCTGGGTGGCGATCGATCCGAGTGAAGATATTCGGTATGCCTTGGCTAATCTCCGCCGCTCGAGGCCATTCGCGCAACGCCGGTTACAACTAGAAGCTAAGTAGTCAATTAACTAGATCGTCGGATTAGTTAGCACACAAACCCGACTTTTTGGAAATCGGGTTTGTGTGCTTAATACCCTCAGATCTTTGACAATACCAATACTCCCGTATTGTTGCAAAATGGGAGCCTAGTCATAGCGTGGTTAGCATATTTTAGAAATAGGTTAATAGTTCTGATTTAAATGGGTATATTAATTGATATTGAGAGCGATTGTTAGCAGCACTACTGTTCGGAATAGCTGCACCAATCCATCTAGATTGGTGGCGATTTAGTACTGACTTCATCGAGCATTATTTATGAATACAATTTAGTTTTCTTAGGAAATCAGATGACATGTTACTCAAGTCACAAGACGTAAGTTATTGTCAACTTGTACGTCAGTTCGGAACCATGTCAGAAATTGTCAGTGGCGTAAATTACCAAGGCAATTTATTTGTGCGAGGTAATTCTTATCCTCAGCAACAACGTCAAGTAGCAATTACAGAAATGCGGCGCAGTTATCTCGATCCAGAGCCAGCAGTAGCTTGCCTATTAGTAGAAGATCGGGATGTCGCAACCATTTGGTATGAAGATCGATACATTATCAAAGTTGTTGAAGATGCTAATGACATCGTTACTTATTTCAATTTGGCACAATTAGTCGAAGAAATGCGATCGCCACAAGGAGTCAAAATTGAGAATCGATCTCAAAGCTTTCGGCTGCCATATCTGCGGTGTGCGATCGGGCGCGAGATGGTAGATTGGATCTCAACTAGGCTATCAATTAGTCGTTCTCACGCTGTCAAGCTGGGGCAAAGATCGATCGATGAAAATTGGCTCAGAAACTTATCCAATCAACGACCGTTTGAAGATGGCGAGTTTTATTATCAGTTTTGTATGGACAAGTGAAATCATTAATAATTAATAATTATTTCCAATTTGCCTAGAGCAAATTGTAGATGGTGGGCAATGCTCACCATTTACAATTGAGATGAGTCAATTATTAATGATCATTTCCAATTTGCCCAATCTTGAGGCTTGAGGAAGATGTCGTAGAGTTCGGCTTCAGGGGAATTGGGTTCGGGTTGATAGCCGTATTCCCAGCGGACTAGGGGTGGTAAAGACATCAGGATCGATTCGGTACGTCCATTTGTTTGGAGACCGAAGATTGTCCCGCGATCGTAAACTAAATTAAATTCGACATAGCGTCCGCGCCGATAGAGTTGGAAATTGCGTTGATGTTCGCCATACTCAGTATTGCGGCGGCGTTCGACGATCGGTACATAAGCTGGTAAAAAGCTATTAGCGCAGTCTTGAGAAATCGCGAATAACTCGTCCCAGGTGCGGGGCTGGGGAATGCCGATCGAGTCGCTATACTGCGCCGCTGGTCCTTTGGGATCGGGGCCGCGATACAATGCACCTTGTCCATCTTGATAGTCAAAGAAGATCCCACCCACACCGCGCGTCTCATTCCGATGCTTGAGATAGAAATATTCATCGCACCATAATTTAAAAGTGGGATACAGATCGGGACTGTGCTTGTCACAGGCTGATTTGAGCGTGTTGTGCAAGTGACTGGCATCCTCAGCGAACGGATAATAAGGAGTCAGATCCAAACCACCCCCAAACCACCACACAGGACCAGCTTCAAAGTAACGATAATTGAGATGGACTGTCGGAACATAAGGATTACGCGGATGCAGCACCATCGAGGTACCTGTCGCAAACCACTTATGTCCAGCAGCATCGGGACGCTGACTTAAAATCGAGGGTGGTAAATGTTCGCCCCAAACTTCCGAAAAGTTGACCCCACCTTGCTCGAAGACATTACCTTCTTTCATCACCCGCGATCGACCGCCACCGCCTTCAGGACGCTCCCAGCTCTCTTCTTGAAACTTACCACCGCCATCAACAGCTTCTAAGCCTTGACAGACACGATCTTGAAATTCCCGCATGAACTGAATCATCTGACTCTTGGCATCAGCAGGGGGCAGGAAAGTATTATCTATTTTACTGTCAGTGGAGAAAGCTGTCATATCCGCAAGGTGAATGAGGTTAAATCAAAAATATTTGTCAAAGCAGTCGTTGGCGACTATCTAGCAAAGTAGCATATCCAGGCGATCGACAGTCGATCGTTGTTACGGGAAATATACAAATAGGGATCAGAGATCTGTAGGTTGGGTAGAGCAGAATGCGAAACCCAACATCCCCACAAATCCGACCTGTCTGGGTAGATCGAT
>JBBRVB010000242.1:0-6616 GCA_038247275.1 Chroococcales cyanobacterium | reverse complement strand
GTATTTGCAAGCTTTTATGTGTGAAAATATCAGCTATGTACATTGGTTTAGAAAGATAGTATTTGAGTCGTAATAATAGCCTTTCATAGAAATGCTGTACCTATTTTCAGGAGAAGTAAGATTTAACATTCAACACTTCTGCCCCAAAATAAAGAAGATAATCCACTTTACAGGCAGACGAACTATTAAGTAATTTTGAGGAGCGTTAGCCATAATTAGCTACCAATAGCTTAAGTTTGCGAACGAGGTAAGTTAAAATAGATAATTGAGCATATCCACTAATTCTAACGATTGCGATTGACTTCACTGTATGAATTGGTTGATTATGATATGAATTTTAATTAGAATCGATCGAGGAATTTAATCTGAAAGGCGATCTGCCGTTCCTAATAGTAAAATTCTTTTTCTAAGATCCGATCGGTGCAGTTTTTTTATTCAGTAAATTTAAACGATCGGGGGGATTCCTTCTGCACTAGGGGTCTAAAATTAACTAATTTCTCTAACTCGTACATAAACGTTAGCCCCACAAAAGAGGTTGTTGCGAAAGTCTAACCCCCTGTCGCTGCTGCTTTTTGCTCGTCTTAAGTCTGTGGCGGACTGTAGCCATGCTCGAAGGCGAAGCGGACTAACTGCGATCGATTTTCCAATTTAAGCTTGGTGAAGATATTACTCAAGTGAGAAGGAGGTTGTTCTGTCAAGATTTCCACCCACCAAGCTACGCCGATGAAATCAAGCGAGCCGAGCCACAAATGTTTAAAATTCATAGATTTAAATTATTTTGAAAGTCTAAAGATCGAGATTGCGCCCGATAACATACTTGTTGGAAATCTGGCTTACTAAAATGGGACGATGCAATTGCTACTGAGTTTGGATCGATCGCCCTCTGCTGAGCGAATTTGACTGATCTAGTGAATTTGCTGATAATAAAGACCGATCGCTTGATGTAATATTGTAGAATGGTCTTGATTCGTAGCTATTTCCCGCATGTATTCGATCGTACACCATTGAATTTAATGATATTAAGTTTAGCAACGATCTGGTTTTTAGATAAACAGTCAAAATCAATAAGATCTGGAGGATAAATTAGTTAAACATGAGTGGATTCACCTATTAATTATCTGCGCGATCGTGCTGTCGATTCTTGAAACGTAATGCAAGTCTAATTTTCTATCGATTGACTCGATTGGATATCGCGTTTTATTTTAGGTGAATTTAATAATTTTTTAACAATCGATAATTGTAAAAGAGTAGTAGATTTCATGGCAAGAACTAGGATCTTTAGATGCCACATCTCATATTCTCTAGGGCAAACAAGAATATATAAATATTTGTGTTGGGCTATTTTAGCCAATTTACTTGATATTTAACAAGGGATTGCCGACTAAAGGTCGAGTCATGCGCGCGGGATCGTCGCAAGTTCTGGCAAGGCAATCCGATCGCGCCAAAAGCTACTCACTACAAAAATAAGCTTTTGAAGGTGGACTATAATCAGGCTGCTAATCGATCCTGTATGCTGATTGTGGAGGCGTGCCGAACGTTGTCCTTGTGCCGATAACCTTGTCATTTAATCCGCCTAGAACATCACTGATTTGTAGCGACTGCTACGATACCGAGCGGCACGGAGTGGTGCGATCGCTCTCTAATACCACTCATTCTCATCAGGTAGCAGTCATGCGAAAAGATAGCAATACATACAGTTCGTTCCTTCGGTACGTGATTGGACTCCTTACCACACTTTCCACATCCCAAGTTTCAACCACATTTGCTCAGGAAACTAAAAAGCCGCCAATATTATTTGGGACGAACGTAGCGACACTATCGCTTAACAACCTCATTATCGGCGGGCGATATCACTACACCCGTGCATATCGGTTTCGAGCCAGGAAGTCCGGATCGCTTTCGGCGATCCGCGTGTATTGGATCTACAAATTTTCAAAGGCTGGGTACCACTCGGGAACTGGAGGTGTCATCCGGGTTAGCGTTCGACCGGATGATGGTAGCGCATCGCACTTGCCATCTAGTAAGGTACTGAGTGCCAGTAATGTCAAGATGAATCTTTGCACCCCCAAAGAGGTAGCAACAACTGGAAAACGGATCGATGGTGCTTGTGGCAATGAGGGTCAGTTCAACCGCGATGGGGTAAGGATGACGTTCGAGCCGATCGAATTCAAGCCTGGAACCTATCTTAAAAAGGGATCTACATACCACATAGTCTTTGAGAATATCGATCGCGATCCGATGACAAACTGGGTCAGTCTTGACGGATTATTCCACCCCGACGGTATCAGTAGGCTGTTAAATCAGCTACCACCGCCGGACGGACTCACGGTGCTATCTCGCGCTGGAACTGCCAAGTGGGATGAGTCGAGTAAGACGCTGCCAATCGTCTCCATCATGCTCGATGGCGGCGAGAAACATCAAGCAACCGGAGGAAGTGAGTTCGGATTCGGCTATATCGGGGGATGGGGTTCCTGGAATTCGATTCCCGCTGTAACTAAGATCGTGGCTGCACGACAGACGTTCGTCACAGATCGCCGTCGTCGCATCACTGAAGCAAACGTTTATCTCGGACATATCGCGGGTACAGGAAATGTTTCGATCGAACTTCGAGACGATCGGGGGCATGTCTTGCGCTCAGTTAATGTTTCGAGCGATCGGTTTCCGAGTCTTGATACTTGTCCATGGCGTAGCTACTTCGGCTCGACACCCGATCCCGATTCATCTTGCGGGATCTGGGTGCGACGCATCCTCAGCCCCCCTCTCATCGTCGATGCCGGAACACACTACTCCCTAGTCGTTCGGGGAAATGGCTCAGCTAGATTTGCAGTGCATCTTGTTGAAAAAGGACTTGGTTACGGCTTTGGCAAAGCGACGCTATTTAGCAGCGGATCTTCCGATATGTCCTCAGACGGCGGGGCAACATGGAAGCCATGGGTGATTTGGGGAAAGAAGCGAGATGATGCCGACCTTCAATTTTATCTTCGATGAGAATATTACATTCCACGGTTGCTATGCTTTATATGGCGGATGGCATCTGTGTATAATGTAGCGTATTATACACAGATGCCATCATAAGTTTCAAAAAATCTGTATATTGTGCTACATATCCTTGAGGTTGTCAGAATTCCCCCTGTTCGATCGAGAAACTGCTAGCTTGGGTGGTTAAAAAGGATTGTCTAGTGGTGAATCACTACCAATTTTTGAATGGGGATGAAGTTTCTGCGCGATCGATGTGTCATCATTATGTAGTAACTGTCGCAATCTAATTACGAGTGACGATCGGTATCCAGACTCGGCAACTTTTGCTACAGCTAATCGCAATCTATTTAGAGAGCAACTCGATCGATCAGAGCGACACTTACCTCGGTTAGCAGCTCGATCATACTGAAATAAGGTAAGGAAGATAGTTGTTGTTTATGACATCGAAATCAATCGAGCGGGCGACCGTAACCGTACTTATTTTAGATAAAGTGTACTCGATCGCTGCTTAGATCTTGTCTGGGATAGAATTTGGTTCAAACGTGTTAAACCGATCGAGATTTCAGCGATTATTTAGTTTTATTACTAAAGTCACAATGCTGTCGTAGTACGGCAAAATTTTTAATTTCGCATAACTAATAAGTTGTGATCTTGTCGCAGTAGTACCATCAGTGGTAAGACACAAACTCTAATTGTCGGTCAAGCTAAGATCTCTAGGCAATATTTTTTGCCAACGTTGACGATTAACAGAGGTCAAACTTATCGATGATGATACAAACACTTCAACGCTTTTATTATCGATTCAGATAATTTATTTTAAACATTTAAGAAATCGAAATCTTATCGAACACTAAGATTTAATTGCATTCTTTTTATCTCGTTAATAACTCACTTTCATCGTTATCTAATTATTCAAATTTTATCGTTAACTTGATTTATAAATACGTAATAAATTTATTAGTATCAAAATAAATTTGCTTGCTAATAGCTCGATGGATAGACGATCGTATTAATATCTGTAGAGGATCGTTTATAGATATTAATTAAATTAGATTTGAATGATTTATCTTTTTTAAAATTAATATTACAGACTAGCAAAGCATAGTTCAAAAAGAATTGCGGTCGATCGAAAATATCAGATCGCTCAAATGGCGGAAGTAACATTCTGTATTTTACGATATGCTGAATTTGAAGACAATTAATATTGAATTCAAAACAAATTTTTTTCAGACTTTAAAATAAAAAGTAAGTAAGTACATATATTTACGACTTAGCAATAAGCTCAAACTCTGACAGTGGTTAGTGTATAGCAATAGCTATTCTAGATTTAATCATGCTTATTCATCTATATTACAAAATGTGTAAATCGATATTTCTTTTATATTTGCTCAGATAAGTTTCCGAGTAAAGGACGAAATAAATATCAGGTAATGTTTTTGGCGACTAAATTATTAGAATCGATAGGAGCATTTTTTAAATATGGCACTTGCAATTAGTAATAGTACTGAAAAAATCGTATCAAATAAAGAAAGAATAATATCAAAAATTGCCGATCGATCGGCAACGATCGGAGTAGTAGGATTGGGCTATGTTGGGCTACCCTTTGCCGTCGAAAAAACCAAAGTTGGATTTCAGGTAGTAGGCATAGAGCTAAATCCAAAGCGCGCAGCAGCAGTAAACGCTGCCGAAAATTATATTGGTGATGTTGATGATGCAGAGTTAGCACAGGCAATTAAAAATGGTCGATTAATTGCTGTCTCCAGTTTTGACTGTATTCCAGATTTAGATGCGATCGTGATTTGCGTACCTACGCCATTGACGAAGAATCTCACGCCCGATCTGAGCTATGTCCAAAGTGTTACCGAGCAAATTGCGCCATTTTTGAGACGAGGACAATTGATTACTTTAGAATCTACTACCTATCCAGGTACGACTGATGAGTTGATGCGACCGATTCTCGAAACGGGCAGTGGGTTAATACAGGGAATCGATTTTTTCTTGGCATACTCGCCGGAGCGAGTAGATCCAGGAAATCAGCGGTACACAACTAAAAATACTAATAAAGTTGTCGGCGCATCAGATCCAGATTCTTTAGAGGTAGTAACTTATTTTTACCAACAAACAATCGATCGCGTCGTACCTGTTAGTAGTGCTAAAGCGGCAGAATTGGTCAAAGTATTTGAAAATATCTTTAGATCCGTAAATATCGCGCTAGTCAATGAACTAGCGATGCTATGCGATCGGATGGAGCTAAATGTATGGGAAATATTGGATGCGGCTAATACTAAACCATTTGGGATTATGTCATTCTATCCCGGCCCTGGGGTAGGCGGACACTGCATTCCACTCGATCCCCATTATTTAGAATGGAAAGCCAAGGAATACAACTTCAATACTCGATTTATTCGGCTGGCAGGGGAAATCAATCGTTCCATGCCCGAATATGTCGTCCACAAAGCAACCAAGCTGCTCAATTATCAAGGGCTAGCGACATCCAAGGCGGAGATCTTGTGTTTGGGAGTAGCTTACAAAAAAGATATCGATGATTGGCGCGAATCGCCAGCCATGCAAGTGATGCAATTGCTCAAGCGAGAAGGGGCAAAGATCGGCTATTACGATCCGTTTGTACCTTATTTGACTATGGATGGACACCCGTTGATGTCTGCGAAGGATTTAGATACAGCTATTGCCAAAGCAGATCTAGTCATCATCACCACAGATCATAGTCAGGTGGATTACGCCTCGGCGATCGGCCTTGCGAAAGCAATTCTAGATACTCGGGGAATCACCCGGAAGTTAGCAGATCCCGACCACAAAGTCGTGTTGTTGTAGTCATAGTCATCCGCTGGATGGTTTGGTCTCAGTCCATTTGCATGAGATTGCAACAGTGCAAGTTGCAAATGCGTTGACTCAAGGAGAAGAGGAAAATATGCGATCGATAATTGTGGTTGGTGCCGGGAATTGGGGTAAGAATCTGATCGCCAATTTCCATGCTTTAGATGCGCTGGCGGGAGTTGTGGAAGTCGATGCTACATTGCGCCAACAAGTGGAAAGTTGTTATCCAGCGGTCGTTGTCTATACTGATTTTCAGCAAGCACTTCTGGAAACTAGTGCAACGGGGGTGGTCATTGCTACTCCCGCACCAACACATTACGATCTCGCGATGCGTGCTTTGGCTGCGGGGAAAGATGTGTTTGTCGAAAAGCCAATTACCCTCACCCAGGCAGCAGCTCGCTCACTCGCAGAATTTGCCGACAGTAGTAATCTCGTGTTGATGGTAGGGCATTTACTCTTATATCAACCCGCAATCGCCTGGATGCGCGATTATATTGCCGCTGGCAAATTGGGCAATGTCCGTCGAGTTGTCGCTCAACGCGCAAAATTGGGCAAGGTGAGATCGACCGAAAATGTGTGGTGGTCATTCTCACCCCATGATGTTTCGGTAGTCTTAGAATTATTGGACAGACCACAGTTGCAATGTGTCACAGCCACCGGAGAATCTCTCTTCCAACCAGGAATTGCCGATGATGTTCATGTGGAGTTAGGTTTTGCCGATGGGAAAACTGCTCATATTCATGCCTCATGGTGTTGGCCGATAAATCAACGGCAAACGATCGTCATCGGCGATCGCCAAATG
>JBBRVB010000241.1:0-6619 GCA_038247275.1 Chroococcales cyanobacterium | reverse complement strand
TTCAAGAGTTACAGTTAGCAAAAACCAGAAATACTGCTAATGCCCGGATCGTTACCAGCGCGATCGTGCCCAAAAAATCAGATAATACTCCAAAAATTTTAGTGGGAGGCTTGGGCTTATTAGTAGGTGCTTTTTTAGGAGCTAGTTCGATCGCTTATTTAGAAAGCCGAGATCGATCGCTCAAAACTGTTAAAGAGATCGAAAAAATATTTGGCTACACGCTCCTTGGAGTCATTCCAGCTAGCAATAAAAAAAGAAACCGAGTTCGCGATCGCCGCCCAGAGCTGACAACCCTCGAAGTTGCCGTCCGAGATACGCCGCAGTCTTTGACTAGCGAAATGTCTAGAGTAATTCAATCTAATCTGAGATTTCTCGGCGATAATCGATCGTTAAAAACGATCGCGATTACTAGTGCGGTTGCTAATGAAGGTAAATCGAAAGTAGCGGCTAATCTCGCTGCGGCGATCGCCGGACTAGGACAACGTGTATTATTAATTGATGCCGATCTGCGCGTTCCTACTCAGCATCGGTTCTGGAAGCTACCACTCAAAAAAGGTCTGAGCGAACTACTGGCTAAAAAATCTAGATTCCAACAGATTTCCTGGACGGTAATGGAGAATTTAGATATCTTAACTGCTGGAGCTAGACCGCCCAATCCGCTGGGCGATCTGGAATCTCCCCAAATGGCAACACTTTTGGAAGAGGTTGCCGAGTTGTATGATTTTGTGATTATTGATACGCCACCACTGTTAGTCGCTAGTGATGCTATTACCATCGGGCAAATGACTGATGGGATCATCTTGGTATCTCGTCCGGGGGTCATCGATGCCAGTAGTGCCCTCGCCGCCAAAGCAAAAATTGCCATGTCTCATGCTGATGTATTGGGATCGATCGTCAATGGGGCAATCGCCGGCAATGAAACTGAAGATTATTTTGCTTCTGCTCGGGACTACTTCAGTGACGAGCCAGAAGCCGAGATTCCCTGGACTGATTATATGGCTCAACTAGGTGAAACGATCGGCGATCGATCGCGACAGGACACAAAATTCACAGATACTAATGGAACCACGACGATGTTAAATGGCTCTAAAAATTTCCGCAACTAACACTAGATCGGTTCGATTATTTGAAAGTGGGTCGCGATCGCGACCCACTTTTTAGTTGGCAGAATGCTGACAAGATTATAGATCTAAATTATCACAATTGCCAAATGTCAACGATCTATATCACATTTAATAACTATTTTTAAATCAAAAATTAACTCAAGCTAGCTACTATTTAGATGCGATCTAGTTAAGATAATTAGCCGATTTTAAAACAGATCTTCCCACTTATAATTAAATAGGTGATTTTCACTAAAAGTAGATCGATCGCTAAAATTTTACACTTTAGGTATTTCGATCGAGTATCCATCTGTAAAAATCTCGATCGCTTGCTGGCGATTGTGAATTGTGAATTTCTATTCGAGCAGTAGCGATCGTAATGATAATTTTTTAATCTCAATCGATCGAGCTGAGTACCAGCTACTGAGTTGCGATTGTTACTAGTCAATAGGTAAGTATTAATGAATGTAAAACAGGGGCAATCCTACATCAGAGAGCGTCAAGTTGGATTAGTCGTCCCGAATATTGCTGTATTCCTACTGTTGTCAGCAATTGTTTGGGTAGCAAACTTTTGGCACTCTGCTAGTTTTGGATTGTATGAAGATGACTGGGTGCGGATTCCGACGATTATCGGACTAAGTTGGGAACAGACATTTCATAAAGTTGTATTTGATACCGGATTTCAAGGTCGGCCATTTCATGATGGTTTAATTTTTCTCTTCTCATTTGTGGGGATTAAGCTCGGCGGATTGCCTTATGCTTATGCGATCGGGTTTGCGATCGTTACTATTAATGCTTATTTATTTTACTTATTACTACAAAAACTATATAGCGACCCAGTATTTACCTGGACTGGCACATTAACTTTTTGTTTATTTCCAGCGGATACAACTAGGGACTATCTAACTCATTCGCTAGGGATTCAACCATCATTAGCTTTTTTACTAATTGCTTTTCATTGTTATTTATCAAGATTTAGAAATTTATCTTATTTAATTGTCTTTTTGTGTTTAGTTTCCTATGAGCCATTAGTCACTGTCTTTTTTGTCGCTCCTCTATTTAATAAAAAATGGGATGCCAAGTTACCGAAAGAATTAATCAACCACAGTCTCATTCTGATCGCGGTGATTGTGGGTGCGGGGATCTTGCGGAAGCTAGTTGGTGAAAATCAAATTTCTAACTTCACCCCCCAATCAGTGATATTACTGGCATTGAATCCGATTGCTGGTTCAATTACTAGCTTGGCAATGTTAGTGTATCGACCGATCGAAACATTATTTAAGTTAAATGGTGAGTTATTATTATTTTGTGTTCCGGCGGCGATCGTGTTTAGTTACTTGCTATTTAGCCTCAAGCTAAAACCATTAGCCCAAGTGTTTAGCTTACGGGCATTCGATCGCACCAAAAGATTTGCAAAAATTCCAAATATCTTTAAGCCTTACGCCAAACCCCTCGTAACTGGTGCGAGTGCGCTAGTGTTAGCCTATCCGCTGGCGATGACCACTTTTGGATTTGCGATGAGCGGGAGAACTGCGCGAGTGCATGTGGCGGCAATTGTGGGCACATCGATTTTGGCTGCTTGTCTGGGTTCTGGTATTTTAACAATCGCCCACAAACACGGTCGTAAGCGGTTAGCCATATTCGGACTAGCAGGATATTTCGCGCTCCTCGTCGGATTTGGACTCAGAGTTCAGCAAGATTACCAGTTGATGTGGCAGCATCAAAGAGGGTTCTGGACGGATGTCGTGCGGCTGTGTCCCGATGTAACTGAGGGGACAGTCATCTTTGTCGAACCGACTGGGTTGCGCGATACTCGTCAGCCCATCCCCTTTCGCGAGTCTCGGGGTGTTTCCGATCCCAAGCAGATCAAAGGGATCGAATGGGAACTCCCGCATGTGATGGCGCACATTTACCAGTTTCCAGCGCAGTGGGAATGGCAACCCAGAGCATACCGCTTACAATCAAACTGGCAATCAAAAATCGCCGCCACTGGGAATTCATTACATGTAAGTGCCGCAATTGACTGGATTACCGAGTCTGAAACTAAACGAGAGGTTGCAAGTACCAATGTCATCTTCTTGGAAACTAGCAATGGGCAATTGACTCGTCGCACCAAACCATTAGTTATTGGTAATCGCCAATTTGAATTAAAGCAACAGACCCGATCGGGACTACCACCATTTGAGCGAAAATATCTGTACAATTATCTAATTCAGCAACCTAACGAGCAGCCAATTGATTACTTAATTAGATAAATCGCATCTATGCAGCCAATTTTTATGAGCCGTCCAACTAGTCTATTGTTACCAAATCCTTCCGGTTCATTATTGATTTCCGAACGACCCTCTGGCATAAATTCATCTCAAAAATTGCCGAGATTTTCGCTAATAATTCCGACATATAATGAAAGTCAGAATATTCAGGAAATAGTCGGTATTTTGAGTGAAATACTCGATCGCGCGATCCCAGCAGATTATGAATTGATCGTTGTCGATGATGATAGTCCCGATCGCACTTGGGAACTAGCTTGTGAATTGATTCCCGATTACCCCCAATTGCGAGTAATTAGACGCGAAACCGAGCGGGGGCTTTCGACGGCAGTAATTCGGGGCTGGCAAGCAGCTCAGGGCGAAATCTTGGGTGTAATTGATGCCGATCTCCAACACCCGCCAGAGATTCTCCTCCAGCTCTGGGGTGAGATCGAAAAAGGTGCGGAGCTAGCTGTAGCCAGCCGGAACGTCGAAGGCGGGGGTGTCAGCGAATGGAGTATCGTGCGCCGCTTTTTATCGCGTGGTGCTCAACTTTTAGGTCTAGCAATCTTACCAGAAGCGATCGGTCGTCTGTCCGATCCGATGAGTGGCTTTTTTATGGTGCGTCGCAGTGCGATCGCCAATAAACTATTGAGTCCCGTCGGTTATAAGATTTTAATCGAAGTAGTTGCTAGAGGTCGGATTCGGTGGATTGCTGAGACGGGATATGTCTTTCGCGAACGGGTAGCTGGCGCGAGTAAGGTTACCTGGAAGCAGTATATCGAGTATCTGCAACACTTAATTACCCTCCGGTTTTCTTTATGGCCAGTGACCCGATTCCTCAGATTTGGAATTGTCGGCTTTAGTGGTGTATTCGTCGATCTGGGTGTGTTTTATTTACTCAGAACAGTGCTGGAAATTGGCTTGACTCGGAGTGCGATTTTTTCTTCAGAAATCGCAATTATTAATAACTTCTTGTGGAACGATCTCTGGACTTTTGGTGATGTTTCTAGTAAACAAACCGGAAACCGGAAGCGGTTACGGAGATTTCTGAAGTTTAATTTAGTTTGCTTGGCGGGTGTGATTGTAAATGTCTCCATCGTCAACTTGTTATTTAATATCGTTCATATCAACGAGTATCTAGCCAAACTGATGGCGATCGTGATGACCACATTCTTGAACTTTTGGCTCAATTCAAAGCTGAGTTGGCGAGTGACAGATACCGAAAAAGAATAAGCTCAAATCTTGCACCAGCGGCTCGTAGCCGGGAGGGAACCTCCCGGATTATGCGGATGCGCGCACGCCTTTGTTCCCCGACGTAAAAAGCGACCTAAATCGCGCTGTAGGCGAATACGTGTCGTTAGACGGTCTCCTCAGCGTGCGTTTAGGTCAAGACAGCGCACCAAGTAGCGAGACAAGGCAGTACATAAAAACTGATGAAAATAGCCCCAAAACTTACTCAATCGCACTAAAACTATCCCCTATCTTGAAAAGGTGCTCTACTTGGGGAAACCCCAAGACCGCACTTTTCGCTATTCCCTATCCCCCATCCCCTAAAACACTAGTAACTATGCTTTGATGCAAGATGTGAGTAAGCCGGAGGTAAAGGCGGGGTGAAGGCTAGACGGGGATGGATCGGCACCAGATTCGCTATAATAGACCAGCAGACTTCAAGATCTTAGCTAATATGCGCGTTCAGGTGATTGGTGGTGGTTTAGCAGGTACCGAAGCAGCTTGGCAAATCGCCCAGGCTGGCGTACCAGTGACCTTACATGAGATGCGTCCCCACACATTGAGTCCCGCGCATCACAGTGAAGAATTGGCAGAATTAGTCTGTAGTAACTCTTTCGGTGCCCAATCAACCGATCGCGCTGCCGGATTATTGCATGAAGAACTCCGCCGCTTGGGTTCGGTGATTATCAACAAAGCCGACTATCACTCAGTCCCCGCCGGTGGCGCACTGGCAGTCGATCGCGGTAAATTTAGCCACGATCTGACCGAAACATTGGCAAACCATCCCCTCGTCGAATTTTGCCGCGATACAGTCCCTGAAATCCCCCGTGATGGGATCGTCGTCTTAGCCACTGGGCCGCTGACAGCCCCCGCTCTTGCCGCAGATATCCAACGCTTGGCGGGGATGGATTATCTCAACTTTTTTGATGCCGCTAGTCCGATTATCGTCGGCGACTCGATCGATAAAGAAGTCGCTTTCTTTGCCTCCCGCTACGACAAAGGTGAAGCCGCCTACCTCAACTGTCCGATGAACAAGGAGCAATACCTCCACTTTAGACAAGAGCTGTGCGATGCCGAGCAAGCCGAATTAAAGGATTTCGATCGCGAAACTGCTAAATTCTTTGAAGCCTGCCTGCCGATCGAAGAATTAGCGCAACGGGGCGAAGAAACCATGCGTTATGGCCCCTTGAAGCCCGTCGGCTTGTTCGATGGTCGCAGAGGCGATTTTAGAGCAACTGAGAACCAAATTCACCGCCCCTATGCCGTGATTCAACTACGTCAGGAAGATAAAGCCGGACAACTGTGGAATATGGTCGGTTTCCAGACAAACTTGAAATGGGGCGAACAAAAGCGGATTTTCTCCATGATTCCTGGTTTAGAAAATGCCGAATTTGTGCGGTTGGGCGTGATGCACCGCAATACCTTTATCAACTCACCGAAATTACTCTCGTCCTCACTCCAATTCCACAGCCGCAACACCCTCCTCGCCGCCGGACAAATTATCGGTACCGAAGGCTATACAGCAGCCGCCGCCGGTGGCTGGCTGGCGGGGACAAATGCGGCACGATTGGCACTGGGCAAAGACCCGATCGTCATGCCAAATGTGACGATGATGGGTTCATTATTTGATTTTATCAGCACCGCCGAACCCAAATACTTCCAGCCGATGCCTCCCAACTTTGGCATCTTCCAAGAGTTGCCAACTAAAATCAAAAATAAGCAAGAACGTTATGGAGCTTATCGCGATCGATCCCTCAGTGCGATCGATGCTCTGATTGCCGAGCATTTAGCCCCCAAGTATGCCTATAGCTAAATCGAGATCGATCGCATTGCTCCTAGAATCTACCTATTAACTAGACTCTTAATGGATTTGGGAGCTTTTATCAGATCTTAATAAGTCACGATCTTATAGATTTATCCTACATTCAGCAGGTTAAATTCACGTTTTAATAATTAACACCAAGCATTGAGGATCGTACAAACTTTGTATAAAGAATATTGTCAATAAAGGGGGTTTCTTCTCAACAGGCATTA
>JBBRVB010000240.1:0-6638 GCA_038247275.1 Chroococcales cyanobacterium | reverse complement strand
AAGGTTTGAATACAAGAATTAAATTAATTCTTCTACAGAGTTACGGATTCAAAAATTTTGACATGATGAGAGATAAACTATTGGTTTGCTTATTTGAATAATTGGAGCGAAGTGGAAATTATTCAAATAAGCAAATCTTATCACTCTTGGAGGAGGAGAGCCTTCTTGTTGCCTTAAACCCCTTAGAATCCTTATTTCCTCTAAGTTGAGCAATTACAAAATAAGTACTATGCCGATGTAATTTGTTTTTGGACGGATTGTGAAAGCTGGGCTGGGTATAGACACCCGAGTCAAGCATTAGCAGAATATCGCCAAAAGGTGAATCCTGATGCTAAAGCAATTTATATCTCGCTCGTGCCAAATAATATCTCATTAGTAGATCCAAAAGATCCTAATTCTTGGGATATTGCCGGATTCGATCCAAGTACTCCCAGATTAATTCAATCGATCGCTAGTGGCGAATTATAACTTTTAGAGCCTGTACAATACAGGCTCTTTTTCGATCGAGCAATCGATCGGGTGATAGAGACGATCGTCAGCCGCTAAGTTGCAGGCGACCGAATTATGACACAATAAACTCGACCGATGGTACTGAAGATCGACGTTCGAGCGAAAAAATATGGGTTTTGAGTTAATAGAAATCGATACTGAGTGGCTGGCAATAGCCATGTTTGCGGGCTTTTTTGTCATTCTGATGACTGGCTATCCCGTATCATTTGCCTTTGCTGGTACGGCGATCGTGTTTGGGGCGATCGGCTATTTCATGGATGCTTTCGATCCTAGCCGCTTGTTATTACTACCAAATAATTGGTTTGGTACGATGTCCAACTTTACGCTCTTAGCGATTCCCTTTTTTGTCTTCCTGGGTTCAGTCTTAGAAAAATCGGGTATTGCCGAAGAGTTATTAGAAACGATCGGGATTCTGTTAGGCCCCGTGCGTGGGGGATTGGCTTTAGCCGTAGTCGTGGTGGGTACCCTGTTAGCGGCGACTACCGGGGTGGTGGCTGCGACCGTAATTATTATGGGCACGATCTCGCTCCCGGTGATGCTGCGATATGGTTATGACAAGCAATTAGCCGCTGGAGTCATCGTCGCTTCAGGCACTCTGGCGCAGTTGCTCCCTCCCAGCCTGGTGTTATTGATCTTAAGCGATCAATTGGGCGTGTCGGTGGGCGACTTGTTCTTGGGAGCGTTAATTCCGGGGCTGATGCTATCGGCTTCCTACGCCGCCTATGTCGCGATCCTGGCTTATTTCAAACCCCAGCTCGCTCCCGCCCTGCCTTTATCCGTCCGACAGATTCAGGGCAAAGCGTTGGTCAAAAAATGCCTCAAAGCAGTTTTACCACCCATGCTGCTGATTTTTGCCGTCTTGGGGAGCATTTTCTTTGGTCTTGCCACTCCTACTGAGGCGGGATCGGTGGGAGCTGTCGGCGCGTGCGGCTTGGCAGCTCTCAATCGCAAACTAAACTGGCATCTGATTACTACGGCAGCTCACTCGACGGCGGTAGTATCGACGGTAGTGGTGATGATTTTGTTTTGCTCTTCGTTTTTTAGTCTGGTCTTTGATGCGTTAGGGGGCAAAGAATTAATCACCGAGTTGTTGGTCGATTTGCCCGGTGGTAAAATCGCTTTTATGATTGTCAGTAATATTGTGATTTTTCTGCTGGGGGTTTTCCTCGAATTCATCGAAATTTGCTTTATTGCGATGCCGCTATTAGTACCCGCCGCCCAAAAACTCGGACTGGACATGGTATGGTTTGGCGTGGTGATGGCAATTAATTTACAAACAGCTTTTATTTCACCGCCGGTAGGATTTTCGCTCTTTTATCTCCAGAGTGTCGCGCCACCAGAACTTAAGACGATCGATATTCACAAGAGTGCCTTACCGTTTGTGGTGTTGCAATTTTCGATGTTACTCATCGTGATGATTTTTCCGCAAACGGTGACTTGGCTCGTCGATCTTGCCGCTAAACCAGTGTTGTGAGTTGGGTGTTGGGAGTGGAACTGGCTTCCTCGCGATCTCCCCCAGTCCTACCGACGGTGCGGACACAAGTCGGCTGGACTTCGTTTCGATGACATCCCCCAACTAGGGTTTCAACTTGGCATAACTATATCGATCGAAACTGGCAGAATTGATATTATTCCAGGCATAGACTCGATCGCGAAATTGTTTCCATTCATCAAAAATCTGCTTAAAATCGGCATCTTTAGCGGAAAAATCATCGTATAACTCAAATGAGGCTGTTTCTGCTGCTGCTAAAATCTCTGGGCTGTAGGAGCGCAACTTCACCCCACTCTTAATTAGGCGTTGGAGAGCTTGATTATTCCGAGCATCGTAGCGAGCTAGCATCGTCATGTTGGCTTCAATGGCCGCAGTTTGAACGGCGGCTTGATAAATGGGCGGGAGTTTTTGCCACTCTTTGAGGTTGATTTGAACCTCTAGCGTCGGCCCTGGTTCCCACCAGCCAGGATAGTAATAATAGTCGGCAACTCTATTCAATCCCAACTTTTCATCATCGTAAGGCCCCACCCATTCTGCTGCGTCAATGGCACCTGTCTGTAATGCTTGAAAAATTTCGCTACCGGGGAGAGTTTGGACGGTTACGCCCAGTTTTGCCATTACTTGTCCGCCCAAGCCAGGAATCCGCATCTTCAAGCCTTTGAGATCGCTCAGGGTGGAGATTTCCTTGCGAAACCATCCCCCCATCTGACCGCCAGTATTACCCGCCGGAAATTGAATCACCCCAAATTTACGAGCGTAGAGGGCTTGTAATAATTTTAGACCCCCGCCTTCATAGAGCCACGCATTTTGCTGTTGACCGTTGAGACCAAACGGAACGCTAGAACCAAAGGCAGCAGCGGGAGTTTTGCCCACATAGTAATAAGCCGCAGTATGACCGCAGGGAACGGCTCCTTGAGCTACCACATTCAGCACCTCCAGGGGTGGCGCGAGTTCCCCTGCTGGACGGGGGGTAATCATGAATTTACCATCCGTAATCGCCGCCAAGCGATCTGCAAAGGTTGTGGCACCACCAAAAATGGTATCGAGCGAGATCGGCCAACTCGTTGCCATTTGCCAGTTAATAGTCGGTAGACTAGTGGCTGAACCTGAAGACCTTTTTCGCGCTCTACAGGACACTAGAGCGGCACCTGAGACTGTACTAGCGATCGCCGCTTGGACAAATTGTTTCCGTTTCACTTTTTACTCCTCAGCTTGTTCCAGACTTGAGATCGGACTCGATCGATCTTGCGGCAATTTACCCTAAGCATTCGATCTAAGCTCATGTTAAACCACGCTACACCAAGACGATCGACAATCTTATCGATCTGTCCTCAGACTTTGGTATGATTGGTGGCAAAGTTGGTTTATTACTAGGAAACTATCGACTCTTGCGTAACCCGATCGAGCCTGCCACAATTCGCGCCCTATTGAATTTTTCGCGGGCGATCGATAAAATTACCGAACGCATTGGCAGTTTAACTGCGGGGATGGTCATCCTCGCGATTTTGGTAGGTTTTTACAATGTTATCGCTCGTTATGTAGGGCGATTAATTGGTATCCAATTATCTTCCAACGCGCTCATCGAATTGCAGTGGTATTTATTTTCGATGATGTTTTTTTTGGGATTTGCCTATATTCTCAAACATGGTGCTAATGTGCGGGTCGATTTTCTCTACACCAATTGGACGGCTAAACAACAAGCCTTAGTAGATTTGCTCGGTACGATCTTATTTACGATTCCCTTTTGTATTTTAGGAATTTGGGTGACGATCGATCCCGTATTGCAATCTTGGGGACTTTTACCAAATGGGAGTTGGGGCACTTGGGAACTGTCCCCAGATGCGAATGGTTTACCCCGCGCCCCGATCAAGACAATGATTATCGTTGCTTTTGTGACTTTACTGCTGCAAGCGATCGCCCAAGCCATCAAGTATCTAGCCGTTTATAAGGGCTATCCTTATGCTGCCGAAATCATTCAAGCGGATATCGAAAATTTGCCTTTGGAGTAGATTGCTAGTTATCTTTTTGAAAGAGGATCGAGTCATTTGACAAGGGAGCATCCCACTTTTTGAATCCGGCTCCTGACCCTCCTTTTGACCCCAGCCGGAGCGATACATCATCCACAAGAAATTGGGCTTAATCCAGCTCATCCGCGTCAGGCTGAAATGGTCGCCCCCAAAATAGCCGTGAGTCGCTACAAAATGCCCAATTTCAGGGCAATACGCCTGGTACACAATTACCCCTTCCTCATCAAACTGCGCTAGAATGTAACGACCGATTTTTGGCAATCTGGTCTGTTGTTCGATGTAACTGGTGGTAATAAGCGGCATGGACGATAACGAATTTCAACTAGAAGCACCATTTAAACCTACTGGCGATCAACCTGGGGCGATCGAGCAGCTTGTGGCTGGGCTAAAATCCCAACAGCGGTTCCAGACCTTACTCGGTGCGACGGGTACGGGGAAAACATTTACAATTGCCGCCACGATCGCGCAGTATCAAAAACCCACATTAGTATTAGCTCATAATAAAACATTAGCAGCGCAATTGTGTAACGAACTCCGGCAATTTTTTCCACACAATGCCGTCGAGTATTTTGTTTCTTATTACGATTATTATCAGCCAGAGGCGTATATTGCCGTCAGCGATACTTTTATCGAAAAAGCATCGGCGATTAATGATGAAATCGATATGTTGCGACATTCGGCGACGCGATCGTTATTCGAGCATCGCCATGTAATTGTGGTGGCTTCGATTAGTTGTATCTATGGGTTGGGTACGCCTGCGGAATACCTGAAGGCGGCGATTCCGCTGAAGGTGGGGATGGAAATCGACCAACGAGAGATGCTCAAACAATTAGTCTCGGTGCAATATAGTCGCAATGATATCGACTTAAAGCGCGGTAATTTTCGGGTGCGGGGGGATGTAGTTGAAATTGGCCCCGCCTATGAAGATCGGATCGTGCGGGTGGAATTTTTTGGTGATGAAATTGAAGCGATCCGGTATGTCGATCCGGTGACGGGAGAAATTCTGAATACAGTGGGTGGTCTGAATATCTATCCAGCACGGCACTTTGTCACGCCTGAAGATACATTACAGGATGCTTGCAATGATATCGATGACGAGTTAAAAAAACGGATAATTGAGTTAGAAACCAATGGTAAATTAATTGAAGCTCAACGTATTGACCAACGGACACGCTACGATCTGGAAATGCTCCGTGAGGTAGGTTTTTGTAATGGGGTGGAAAATTATTCTCGCCATTTAGCCAGACGGCAAGCTGGCGATCCGCCGGAGTGCTTGTTAGATTATTTTGATGATGATTGGTTATTGGTAGTCGATGAATCGCATGTTACCGTTCCTCAAATTCGGGGGATGTATAATGGCGATCGAGCTAGAAAAACTGTCCTGATCGATCACGGTTTCCGTTTGCCCAGCGCGGCAGACAATCGCCCGTTAAAGGCTGATGAATTCTGGGAGAAGGTGAATCAATGTATTTTTGTTTCGGCAACCCCTGGCACCTGGGAAATCGAACTCTCAGAGGATCGAATTGCCCAACAAATCATTCGTCCGACGGGGGTAATTGACCCAGAGATCTTCGTGCGTCCGACAGCAGGGCAAGTAGACGATCTATTAGGCGAAATTCGCGATCGCGTTAAGCTCAAAGAACGTGTCTTAATTACGACGCTAACCAAACGGATGGCGGAAGATCTGACTGAATATTTTCACGAACGCAGTGTGCGGGTGAAATATCTCCACTCGGAAATTCAATCGATCGAACGCATTGAAATTATTCAAGGTTTGCGGAATGGTGAATTTGATGTATTAATTGGGGTCAACTTATTACGGGAAGGTTTGGATTTACCAGAAGTATCTTTAGTCGCAATTCTCGATGCTGATAAAGAAGGATTTTTGCGTTCGACGCGATCGCTCATTCAAACAATCGGACGAGCGGCTCGACACATTCGCGGACAAGCGATCTTATATGCCGATAAAATGACTGATAGTATGACAGCCGCGATCGATGAAACCGAACGTCGCCGGAATATTCAAACAGCTCATAATAAAATAAATAATATTACGCCTTACTCGATCGTCAAAACAGGCACTAACTCGATCCTCCAATTCCTCGATCTCTCGCGTCGTTTAAATGCCCAACAATTAGAAACAGTTATTGCCCACGTTGATGAATTAACTCTCGAACAAATACCTGATGCGATCGTCCAATTAGAAGCCGAAATGAAAGTAGCCGCCAAGGGGTTAGAATTTGAGAAAGCAGCAACATTACGCGATCGGATCAAACAATTGCGAGGTAAATTAGTCGGTAATATTTAAGTCAAAAAAGCATGTCAGAAGCTGAAATAATAGTCAGTCTCGATCGAAATGAGATCGTCGAGCAGTGTGTGAGGCTGAGACTAGGATTTTATATCTCGCCAATTGGCAGCTTCACAATACCTCGAAATATGCTTGATATTGGTGGTAGCCATAATAACTTATTGCTTGTTAGACTCTTCTAATTGTGCTGGAGTAAGGTAATCTATTCTCGCTTGCCGGATATTTTTATAGTTGTCTATAGCAGCATCTCTCTGTACTTGAGTCATT
Source organism: Chroococcales cyanobacterium (assembly GCA_038247275.1). Lineage (GTDB taxonomy): Bacteria > Cyanobacteriota > Cyanobacteriia > Cyanobacteriales > Chamaesiphonaceae > Chamaesiphon. The sequence goes on along the minus strand of JBBRVB010000240.1, from coordinate 34 downwards.
TTCGAGAAGTTTAATACTCTCGGCTGTTTACCTT
>JBBRVB010000239.1:0-6717 GCA_038247275.1 Chroococcales cyanobacterium | reverse complement strand
GGTTATAACCATCCACCCAGAGCAGCTAGAGATGTGCGCGAACATGGTATTCCGTTAGAAACTTTTTCGGTGACGGGTAGTGATGGTAGAAAAATTGCTGCATATAGATTTGGTGAGATCGGGAAGGCAAGATTTTCGAGGTTGTCTGGCAGAACTGGTTTATCAAAACAGATTAAAGATGAGTTAATCGATCGATATGGTTGCAAGTGTTTTGTTTATCTAGAGGAAGTCGATAATCGTGAATTACAAATCGACCATCGCATCCCGTTTGAAGTTGATGGCGAACCGGATTTAGCACCAGAGAATTTCATGTTGCTTTGTGGTTCTGCCAATCGAGCAAAATCATGGTCGTGTGAGCATTGTGAAAATTGGCAGAGTCTGAAGGATAAATCTATTTGTAGATCGTGTTATTGGGCATATCCAGAAAGTTATACCCATATTGCAATGCATCAGGTTAGAAGGGTGGATTTGCTATGGGAGGGGGATGATATTCGAGCCTATGAAGCGTTACAGCAAAGAGCGATTAGGCTAGAAAAGGAAATTCCTGAGTTAATCAAGGAAATTATCGATCGAGAGCTAGAGGTAGATGATATCTGCTAACATTTTATGCTATTCTGTTCATCCTTATATTTAAGTTTATCCATCTGAATCTCATCGTCGTCGGTAGGCGGGGTTATAGTGGCTTAAATGAATTGTGGATGAGCAGTGTCAGCAACTATGTCGTGCATCATGCACCTTGCTCGGTATTAGTCATTCAACCAGTTATGGTCTAGGATCTCCTGACTCTGCCTTGTCTAGTTCCCATTGGTGATAAAAATGTAATATTATATTTCAAAAAATCCTCATTACCGTTGGTGATGCTCCAGAATCAGTGCAAGTCTTAGCACAGGGATTGACAATGGCAAGTAAACTCAAACTCTAATCGTCCATATCATTCGCACTACCAAAATCCCGATCGTGCAAAGCAGACCAGCTTTACCGATGCTATTTCTAACGCTAACAATTATGGTAGTAGGGATTAGGTTACCATTTTCAGCGATCGGTGCTAGTTTGGGATTTGTCCCGTTACCAGCAAGTTATTTTCTTTGGTTGACATTAATTATATCGGGTTATTGCGTGCTAACTGGGAGCATCCCACCTTTTAAAATTCTGAAATATAAAAATAACCTCGATCGTTGAACCACCTGATGACTGGTTCTTGATAATTTATTCTACAGTTAAGTAATAAAAAGTGGGATGCTCCCTGCTAACTCAGTTGGTGAAGACTTGGTTTATTAAGAAGTATGGCTATGAATAGCTCCAGATTTAAATCCTCACAAGTTCCTCAAGATTTATCATTAATGTGATAGTTGAGTAGACTAGTTCCAGGGAATAGATGAATTGGGGTAAGGTAGGTGTGGTGTTACCGATCGTCAGATCCTTCAACTACATCAATTCCCGAACTGCTCACTCCAAGTCGAAAATCAATTTTAATTAAAAGTTAATAATTATTGGAGAAAGTCATTATGGCAATCATTCAATGGCGACCATTTCGGGATATTATGCCCTGGGAAACTTTACCAGCAATCGAAAATCTCCAAGAGGAAATGAATCGCCTCTTCCGGCAAGTGAAGCCTAATGGTGATGGAGATACCGAACTCATGTCATTTATCCCATCGGCAGAGCTAGAAGAAACCCCAGAAGCAATTCATCTCAAGCTCGAAATTCCTGGTTTGGAAGCTAAAGATCTAGACATTCAAGTCAGCGAGCAATCTGTATCCATCAGCGGCGAACGGAAGTCCGAAACCAAAACCGAAGAAAAGGGGATGGTTCGCTCAGAATTTCGGTATGGCAAGTTTGAACGCATCATTCCTTTACCAGTACACGTTAAATTTGATGATGCTAAAGCTGAATACAAAAATGGAATTCTGACTCTAGATTTACCAAAAGCTAAGGAAGAAACACCCAAAGTCAAGAAACTCGATCTTGCATAAATAGATCGATGAGATTTTCCAATCGAATCATATTCATAACTGATGGATGGAGTTAATTAATAACAAACACCGTCAGTTTTATTTTTGGCGATTAGGATTTTTATAATTAGCAGGAGCTAAACCAATGAATATTCAAGATATCTGGAGCGATGCGCTCCATCTCGTCGGACAAGCTTGGTGGGTCGAAATTACCACAGATCGACCTCACTGTATCTATTATTTTGGGCCGTTTGTAACCGAGATCGAAGCTACTGCGAATAAATCAGGATATGTTGAAGATCTAGAGAGCGAACTAGCAGAAGGTATTCAAGTCACCATCGAACGCGGTCGGCCAGCTCAGTTAACGATTGAGCATGAATCAGAAGATCTTTGTCGATCGAGCCTTGAAAGTGGGTTCTACAATCGGGTTAGATAATGACTGCTAGATAGGGGGAAAAGCAAGACTATTTTTTGCTTTTCCCCTCGCATTTACTGATTGCCTCGACGAACACAAACTAATAACATTGGTAGATCGATCTCGAATTATCGAGTTGATAGCTAATTTGCCATGCCAGATTATGCTTTTCTAGTAACTCTTAGTCCATGTAATACCTGTAATAGTTCTTGGGATGTGAATGGCTTGGTCAAAAAGGCTTGAATATTCAGATTTTGCATATTTTCGGTTTGTTCGGTTGCCGATAGTCCACTCATCACGATAATCGAGACATCGGGATCGATCTGTTGTAGAGCGCGAATAGTGGCGGCACTATCTAGTGAAGGCATCATCAAGTCGAGTAAGATAAATTGAATCTCAGCTTTGTGTTTGGCATAGATCGAGATCGCCCCAATCCCATCGCCAGCAGTAATTGCCCGATAATTATACGCTGCCAACGATCCTTTGACGATCTCGCGCACGGAGAGTTCATCATCTACCACTAACACCAATTCACCATTACCGAGTGGCAATTCTAAAGTGTCACACATGAGATCGGGTTCAGAGCTGGTTTCTGCTGGCAGATAGACCTTAAACCGAGTGCCTTGTCCAACTTGACTATCGACAGTCACAAATCCGCCATGACTTGTAATGATGCTCAACGTCGTCGATAATCCTAACCCCGTGCCTTTATCCGGTGCCTTGGTCGTAAAAAATGAATCGAAGATGTGCTCTAAAATCTCTGGAGGGATACCAGTACCCGTATCGGCGACTGTCACGACGACGTAAGATCCGATCCTGGCATCATCATTCATCCTGACATAGTTTTCATCTAGGACTAGATTATCAGCAGCGATGCTCAGGGTACCGCCATGTGGCATCGCATCACGGGCGTTGATCGTCAAATTCATCAGCACTTGGTGCAATTGCGTCGCATCGGCAAAGATCGGCCACAATTTGGTGGTTTCCAGATTGAGGGAAATATCGATCGATTTAGGAAAAGTTTGTCGCATGACGCGCACGACTTCTGCCAGAATGTACCCAATCTGCACCGAACTGCGAGTGCCATCCGAGCCACGCCCAAACGACAAAATCTGCTGAACTAAAGCAGTGCCACGTTTGGCACTCTCTTCGAGCATTCGCATCAGCGATCGACTGCGCTCGTCCACATCTGGCAATCGCATGGGTAAGAGTTGCGAAGCTGCCAGAATCGGGGTCAAGATATTATTCATATCGTGAGCGATGCCACTGGCGAGAGTACCAAGACTCTCTAAGCGTTGAGCGCGGAGAAACTGCGCTTCGAGTTGCTTTTTCTCGGTAATGTCAGTGTTGACCAATAGAATCGATTTCGCTTGTCCGGCGGCATCGCGCATCAGCGTCCACCGACTTTCGATCGTGATAGGACGATCTGCTTTGGTATGGGTCTGAATTTGTCCTTGCCAGACACCATGCAACAGCAAGGTTTGATAAGCAGGATCGATAAAATCAGTGTCGTTGGGACGCAGAATTTCAACAACATTACAACCAATAACTTCGGCGGCTTGCCATCCGTACAGTCGTTCTGCTCCCTGACTCCAAAAGACAATCCGCCGATCGAGATCGCAGACGAAAATCGCATCGGTAGCGACATCGATTAAAGCAGCTTGTTCTTGGATTTTTTGGTCTGCCAGTCGGCGTTCCACTCGAATTCGCGCCCGTTCGGAGATATCCGTTACCACCTCACGATTCATCAGATAAGTTCCGTCCCGATTGTAGACCGCTCTGGAACTCACACTAACGGGCAAGATCGTGCCATCTTTACGCACCATTTGAACTTCTAAATCATCGATCGAGTCCGGCTGTTGCAACAGTGATAACTTGACTTGAAAGGTTTTCAAGCTTTCTGGGGTCAGTAGATCGCTAAACGTTTTCTTGCCTACCACTTCCTCCCGCAGATATCCCAGCATCGTGAGTTCGGTATCATTGATGCTAATGTATGTGCCCTTTCGATCGAGGGAGTGATAGCCACAAGGGGCTTGGTTATACAAATCTGCTAAATCAGAGGTTTGAACTGTCAGAGCTGCTTCTACCTGCTGACGCTCGCTCAATTCCGATCGCACTCGATCGAACAAGCTCGCTTGTTCGATCGCAATCCCGACTTGAATTGCTAATTGTCGCAACAAATCGACATCCAGTAGTTGCCAATCACGGGGCGCATCACAGTGATGGACGATCAGCAATCCCCACAGATTATCGCCTTGGAGAATCGGCACGACGAGGTTCGCTCTAACTTGAAAGGAAGCGAGTAATTGCACATGGCAGGGGTCGATATTCGCTGTGTAAATATCGTTTTTGACTGTAATCTGACCTTGCCGAAACGGTTCTAAATATGTTTCGGCAATACAGGGATCTTGAATCCAATGATTGAGGATGGAATTCCAGCCAGATCCCACTGATTCCACCGCGACAGTACCACTAAAATCGGGTGCAAATTGAAATATCAGCACGCGATCGGTCTGGAGAAACTGCCGCACTTCATCGACGGTCGTTTGCAAAATGTCTGGTAAATTCAGCGATTGGCGAATTCGTTGCGACAGCTCCATCATTAGGCGATGACGATCGACTTGCTGGCGGAGGGTTGCTTCAGATTGCTGATATTGCCGATCGATCTGTGCTAGTTCGCTAGTGCGCTCGACGACAGTTTGGGCTAGTCGATCGTTAGCCTGGCGTAGTGCTGCTTGGGCTTGGCGTAATTCCCGATTGGACTGCTCCAAAGCGGCAGTTTGCATTTGGACTCGATCTTGCAGGATATCGATCGTCCCTAGCACTTCGATCGGGTCGAGCACTTGCAACAGACTTGTTTGGGTGACGATCCCCACTAAATGCCCTGAGTCATCCACAATAACTACTCGCCGGATACGGTGGGCATTCATTTCCTGTTGGGCACGCCACAGGGAGTCTTCCGGCTGCAAACAGAAGACAGGCGAACTCATTACCGTACCAGCTAGCGTTCGATTCTCCAAAGGAGCACCTGCGCCAACGAAATCGACCCCTAATGTTTGAAACTGGACGATATCGCATTCGGTAATCACGCCGATTGGTCGGAGCATTGACTCTCCAGGAATTTCAGCGGTAATGACCACACAACTCACGCGGTGCGTTGCCATTTGGCTGGCGATGCTAAGTACAGAAGCATTTTCTGGAGCATGAATGATGGTAGTAGTCATCGCCTCGGCAATCGATCTCAGTTTGAGCAGATTCGCAGGTTGCAGACTCTGGCGTAGCAAATCTGTCGTAACCAGCCCCACTAGATGGCCTAATTCATCGACGATCGGTAAATGTCGAATCCGATGTTGTTGAAATAGTGGCAGGACAGTCAACGCTGTTTGGGCAGGAGATTGGGTCAGCGTCACGAGATCGCGAGTCATCACTTCGCCAACGCAGGTAGTTGTCAAATCCCGCTGCTGGGCTGTCAGTCTGACAATATCTCGCTTGGTGAGAATACCGCGTAATTCGCTGCCCTCAGTCACGAGGACACAACTATGCTGATGAATAAAGGATCGCTCTACTGGATCGGTTCCCGTCGTCAGCAAGTCAAAATAACTGCCCTGAGCTTGACTCATCAGCGCGAGTAACTCTGAAACCGCCAGATCGGACTGAACGGTTAGTGGCGATCGATTGATGATTTCCGCGAGTGAGGGGAGCGGAATCGAGTTATTCGGGATTGACATACACGACCGTGTGGTGAAGGGAATTAATTCAGTCTTGTAAATTTCCTTATTCGACCGATAGAAATAAATTTATACAATGTATATTATTGTAAAGTTTGTGTTATCGCTTGTCTAGTCCCTCATGAGCAATTATTGGCGATCGTCAATCAGAATTAAGCAGTTGTGAACTATATCACACTGAATCAGACAGTGAATCGATCTCATTATGGATAAAACTCTCATCTTTAATTTCGCAGCAGCAATATTAGCAATTGTGAATCCCCTTGGTAATTTGCCACTGTTTATTAGCTACACGGCTGGCGAAAAAAAATTAGTCCGCAACTGGCTGGCAGTATTTATCGCCCTCACCATCGCCGGATTACTTACCATTTTTCTCGTTTTTGGTGCCGAACTACTACACTTTTTCGGCATTACAATTGCTGCCTTTCGGATTTCAGGTGGCATTTTATTGCTCTTAACAGGCATCAAAATGGTCGAGGGAAAACAAACCAAGAATACCCGTAAGCTGGCCTGACTTTTCCCGTTATCTTTTCGATCGAGAGATCGCTTGCTGTACTACTATCCCAAATACCTATTTTCTCGTGACGTATTATCAACAAGTGCAGATTATTGACAATACGCG
>JBBRVB010000238.1:0-6748 GCA_038247275.1 Chroococcales cyanobacterium | reverse complement strand
ACGAACTTTCGGTTGGTTTAATTGGTCTCGTCGTTTGAGTAAAGATTACGAGATTTTGACTGATACTTCTGAGGCTTTTCTCTATATCGCCATGATTCGCTTATCACTCCGCCGTCTCGCCTGACTTTTCAGACACCCTCTGAGCATTGAGTCATGAGCAGGCATAAGTTGCTCCAAGCTCTCTTGGCTCAACTGCAAATCTGTCTCTTGCAGCGTTGCAGCGAGTTTGCCCAAGTGAACAATCGGCACCTGAAAGTTGATGCAGATGAGCATATTCGAGTACTGGTGAAAGTCAGTAATCCAAGCTCCTGCTTGGTTAATTGCCTCGCTGACACGATAAGTCAGCCCAATCCGTTCTGCTCTGGTAAACCCATCTAGGCGTAGGAATTGTTGCTTAAACACAAGCTAACCTCCAGCGTGAATCAGCTCTAATATATCTAAAATTATGTGGGAGTCGTGTCGCCGCATAACAACCCCAATGCACACCGACCGTCGAGAGGTTATCAGTCGGAGTTCAAAATTATCTGCGGCGGGTGATTGGGAACGTGATGAGGTTTATTGGCTGCGATCGCATTCTATCCCACTCGATCGCCATAAATCACCCTAACCAAGTCTCTAAATCCCCTACACTCGTAAAATCTAACAAATCCTCACCTAGAGCTTCCAATCGATCGAGACTCAAACTACTCACTCTAGCAGTTTGTGCTGGTGATAGATTACCCAACTTACGAAACAGCAGCTTGAGGACTAACATTTTAGCTTCGGCGGTGCGCCCCTGAGCCTCTCCTTCTCGCAAAATAGACTGATACATCGTAGACTCAAGCATTACTGGACTCCTCATTAATTGTCGAATTCTGTCCTCTCCCAATTGTAACCCAGCTAAAATACTGGTTGCCGCCGCTAAATTACGCTGCTCTCGCCTATCTTCGATCTTCTCCAACTCCTCTACCACCTGTGCTAATGTCTGTTCCTTATCTGATGCTCGACTCAGCACTGCATAAGGCAACAATCCTGGTGTACTCAAAAATACCTCTACAGGCTCTTCCCATAATCTAATTGCCCGAAACTGATGAGTCATCACAGGCGTTTCATACCTTGTCTGTCTGACTAAATCCGAACCCGTCGGTTTGAGGTAGATCACCACCTGTTGAATATCCCGCTGAGGAAATTTTCGTCTTAACCGTAAATAATAATCCGCCATCCGAAATGGCATCGTTTCGTCGCCTACTGTTTGAAACTCAGTATGCAAAATAATCTCACTAGATTGTAGCAACATCACCGAATCTGCTCGAATTGGCTCCACGTTGAGTTCAGTTGGATTAATCGTTGCCAGATTAATTGGTTCGCCTAATAACCAAGTTGCAAAATCGGTCGAATAATTTTCGATGAGAAACTTTGAGATGTTGTCAATCACTGGTAGCGCATAGAGAGAGAAGCCCGATCGAATCTATCCTACTCTGAATTGGAGATCGATTTCATCTATTCATAGCCATATAGCGATATAATCAATTAAAAGAGATCGATTTTCCCGCGCGCCTCTGGTTTTCCAGCAGCACCAACCATGCACGAACCACAACACCTCAAGCACAAACTTGGATTCGTCGGTAGATTAGCCAAAAACTTCATCGATTCCAAAATTACGCCCCTAATTATCCTCGTCTCGCTCCTGTTAGGTATCGGTGCAACCCTGATCCTTCCCCGTGAAGAAGAACCGCAAATCACCGTACCGATGGCGGATGTGTTCGTGCAAATGCCTGGAGCCAGTGCCAAGGAAATCGAACAGCGTGTCACCTTTCCCCTCGAAAAACTGATTAAAGAACTCCCTGGCGTAGAATACGTCTACTCAACCTCTCGCCCTGGTTCATCTCTAGCGATCGTCCGGTTCCTCGTCGGGCAGAAAACTGAAGATGCGATCGTCCAACTCTACAATAAACTCTACGCTAATCTCGACAAAATTCCCCCTGGTGTATCCCAACCCCTGATTAAATCACGATCGATCGATGATGTCCCAATTCTCTCCCTGACTCTGTGGAGCGAAAGTGCCAACGCTGCCGAATTACGCCAAGTCGCCGCCCAATTAGACGAACAGATTAAACAAGTCCCCAACGTCTCTGAAACTACGATTATCGGCGGACAGAAACGCCAACTGCGGGTAGATTTAGATCCCATTCGCTTAAATAGTTTTGGACTCAGCCCCCTGGAAATTTCCCAAGCCTTTCAAAATCAGAACGCCCAACTTGCCAGCGGCGCGATTAATCAAGGCAATAAATCATTTTTAGTCCGCACTCAAAGCTTCATTCGATCGAGTGAAGATGCCCAAAATCTTGTCGTTGCCACTGTTAATAATCAGCCTGTCTATTTGCGAGATGTCGCCACCATTACCGATGGGGCTGAAGAACCCGCCAGTTATGTATTCTACGGACATGGTAAGGCAGACGCACCGGAAAAAGGGAACTTATCCAAGGGTGAAACCGATGCCGTAACAATCGCCGTCGCCAAACGCCCTGGCGCGAATGCGATCGCGGTTTCCCATGAGGTATTGCATAAGCTCGATAAAATCAAAGGTAATTATCTTAGCAAAAATGTCCATCTGACTGTCACGCGGGATTATGGCGAAACCGCCGCCGAGCGATCGAATGAATTACTCGTCCACATGGCGATCGCGGTAGTATCCGTCACCGTCTTAATGTGGTTTACGCTGGGTAAAAAGGAAGCTTGGGTTGTTGCCGTTTCGATTCCTGTCACCCTCGCGCTCACCCTTGCCAGCTTTGTCTTTTACGGTTTTACCCTCAATCGGGTGACATTTTTCGCGCTGATCTTCTCGATCGGGATTTTAGTTGATGACGCGATCGTCGTGGTGGAAAATGTCGGTCGGCACATGGAAATGCCAGAGAATAAGGAGCGGCTGCAAGTATCCAGTAATCGCCGTCGCACCCTCCAAAAAATCGTTCTTGAAGCCGTCGATGAAGTGGGCAATCCCACAATTTTAGCCACCTTCGCGGTGATTGCGGCGATTTTACCGATGGCGTTTGTCGGTGGGTTGATGGGTCCTTATATGCGCCCGATTCCCCTCGGTGCATCGGCGGCGATGATTTTCTCCGCCTTAATTGCCTTTATTGTCGTGCCTTGGACGACGGTGCGGGTGTTTACGGGTGCATCGGCACAGGGACATGACAAGGAAGAAGATTGGCTCAGTCGGCTCTACCGTCGCTTGATGCGCCCCTTAATTCACGATCGGTTTAAAGGTAACGTGTTTATGACGGCGACCGTTGTCGGGCTAATTGTCGTGGTTGTGGGCTTGGCAGGTTCGCGATTAGTCGTCTTGAAAATGCTGCCCTACGATAATAAGAGCGAATTACAAGTCGTTCTCAATCTGCCCGAAGGTACCACCCTAGAGCAAACCGCTAGAGTGACGCGGGAAATGGGGCAATATCTCGCCACTGTGCCCGAAGTGATGAATTATCAAACTTATGTGGGCACAGCATCGCCCTACAATTTTAACGGTTTAGTCCGGCATTATTTCCTGCGATCGGGTACTAATCTCGCGGATATTCAAGTTAACTTCGCCGCCAAAGGGGAACGCAGCCGTCAAAGTCATGAGATCGCCAAAGCGATGCGCCCCCATTTGAAAGCAATTAGCGATCGCTATCGAGCAAGGATTCAAGTTGCTGAAATTCCTCCTGGGCCTCCCGTCCTCCAAACTCTCGTCACTGAGGTCTACGGCCCCGATTATCCTGGTCAAATCGAACTCGCCCGCAAAATTAAACAAATCTATCAAACCACCGCCGGAATCGCTGATGTAGACTGGTATGTCGAATCGCCTCAAACCGATTATCACTTGACAATCGATCGGACCAAAGCCGCCCTGAATGGGATTACCCCCGCCCAAATCTCCGAAGTCTTGCAAGTTGCCCTCTCTGGGCGGAATGTGGGCTTACTCCACGATGACAACGCCCGCGAAGATATCCCGATTCACCTCCGCTTTAACCAGCAAAGTCGCACCAGTTTAGCCGATCTCCAATCGCTGAAAATCAAGGGGAGTAATGGCAATCTCGTCCCTTTGAATACTTTAATGCACACCGAAGCTACCATCGCCGATTACAGCATCTATCATAAGAACCTCCAACCCGTCGTCTACATTACTGGGGATGTGTCTGGGCGCGTCGAGAGTGCGGTGTATGCGATGCTCGCCCTCCAACCACAAATCGACAATATTAATCCCAAACAACCCATTGATACCTACCTGACATCTCAACCAACGAGTACCGAAAATTACGCGATTAAATGGGATGGAGAATGGCACGTTACCTACGAGGTTTTCCGCGATTTAGGGATCGCCTTCGCTGTCGTTTTAATCTTGATTTATGCCCTCCTCGTCGGCTGGTTCCAATCCTTCCTGACTCCGCTGATTATTATGGCAGCGATTCCCTTTTCTTTGGTGGGAATTATGCCGGGACATTGGTTAATGGGAGCCTTTTTTAGTGCAACTTCGATGATTGGTTTTATTGCTGGCGCGGGGATTGTCGTTCGCAACTCGATTATTCTGGTAGATTTTATCGAACTCCGCCTGAAGGAAGGAATGCCCCTGGAAGAAGCCGTAATTGATGCTGGGGCTGTGCGATTTCGCCCGATGTTACTCACTGCGGCTGCGGTGATTGTCGGTTCGGCAATTATCCTGACCGATCCGATTTTTCAGGGGTTAGCTATTTCTCTGATGGCTGGAGAAATTGCTTCTCTATTATTATCGCGATCGGCCGTACCGATTCTTTACTATAAAGTCTGGCGGAAACATTATGAGCGTTCTCCAAAACCATCACCGGATTTACCGCTGTTAGAATCGGGTGAGTTGGAGACACTCGATCGGGTATAGTTGTGGACGGGAGCATCTCACTACTGCAACAGCGGCACGATCGAACGTTTGGAATTTGTAGTATGGCAGGGATTGACCCCACCTGATCGATCGCCATCATCCCCCAACAGTCATTTACTTGACTAATTTTCCCATCACTATTCGATGTAGCTGTGCCTCATTCTGTTGGAAAAATAACCACGCGACAGGGAAAAAAGTCATGTAGCGATTATAAATATCAAGCCCAACTAGGGCTTGAGCTTCCTCCCGATTTTCGACCAGTCGATCGTACCATGCTCTGATCGTTGGCTTGTAGTCGTGGATAGAGTCATGCGTAATTCTAAAGCCAGCACTTTCAGCAGCTTCAAGATGATTGCGATGCATTACTAAAAGAGAACCGGGGAAAAACAGTTGCAACATTACTCCTGAAGCTGGGTAGGATTCACGCTCAAAGGAAAAGAACTGATGTACGGCAAGTCCTCCTGGTATAAGTGCATCATATATTTTCTGATATAAAGCTTTTAACTCTGAAGGTCTGACATGTTCTAAGGCTCCGATCGAAAAAATGCGATCGTAAGGTTCATGTTCAAATGGCGCGGTAATGAAGTTTATGAGGGAAACATTCAGTCCTAATTTTTGCCGATCGTAAGCCAACTGTTCCTTGGATAACGTAAATCCAGTTAACTCACCGCCATGCCCTGTGTCTTGAAGATATTTGAGCATTGCCCCCCAGCCACAGCCCAGATCCAAGACCTTCTCATGCCCGGTTAGCTTCAAGAGCGAACGAAGATACTCTGCCTTGTGCGTTTGTGCTTCCTCTAAAGTATCTTGATCACTGAGAAATTCCGCACAGGTATAGAACTTGTACTTGGTATCCAGAAATAAAGCATAGAATTCATTTGATACATCGTAATGGGCTTCAATCCCACTTGCGTGGTCTTGGGTCAGCATTGAATCCAAATATGCTTTGCGCCTTGACTCTGGGGGATAAGCTCGTATTAGGGACTCTAACCAACCTGGTTTTGGTTCATTCCAAAACTGCCAATTCTCTACCGGGTCTAAAGGCATCGGCAAATGAATTCTGTAGTTTGCGAGCGCATACAGTGGACCACGATCGACAAGATCTGATGCAAACTGCGATAACTGCTTAAGATTATTCACACTGGTTATCCTTGCTAAAACACAACATAGGTTTTGGCAGCAATGCCAACCGAAAATTGATTGCACTACATTAATGAGATTGTAAACCTTTCCAATTGTTCAAGGAGAAATATTACAAAATTACCTCGATCCCATCTGCAATGAAAAATAGATTGAGATAACTCTTAGAGCAAATTAGCTGTAAATTTTTCTTCAACTACTGTCTCCATCAGGCTGAAAACCAGCAACTATCACCAGCTAAAGGTACACGGAAACTTTCCACCTATCATTCTATTTAAGGTGGATCGGCTAAATTTGTCTCCTACTCGTAACATTACGCAAAATTCATTCAAAAAGCTGCTAGCTCAAGTTAGCGATCGATCCGCCGAGATCTTTACTCCTAAAGCAGGCGTAGATTGGGTTGCGCGAAGCGTTGGCGGTAGCAATAGCCTTTCCCATTGGAGAAAACCCAATAGCATCGAAATCGATCGAATCTACCAACAGAGAGGCGATCGAATGCTTCTCTATTATGATCGCGATCGGCTGTACCGATTCTTTACTATAAGGTTTGACGCAAACATTATGAGCGTTCTCCAAAACCATCACTGGATTTACCGCTGTTAGAATCGGGTGAGTTGGAGACACTCGATCGGGTATAGTGAACGGCATGATTTTAAAATTGATGACAATCGTTGGCGTAACCTTGCCCCTGGTGAATCGAAGTTCTTGCAATATAGATTTTGCCTTGCGATCGACGGT
>JBBRVB010000237.1:0-6756 GCA_038247275.1 Chroococcales cyanobacterium | reverse complement strand
GTTTCAGCTAACCGCCGGGATCAGATTAACGAACGTTGCGTCTGGAATTGGTAACTTGAGTACCGTTAACTTGGGTGGTGTCGTTGTAGCGACCTTGAACGTCAGCAGCTTGACGACTAGTGACGGAAGTACCAGTATTGTTGCCAGTAGTGCGACGACCCCGCGTACTATTTTCGACACTAGTGGTATTTTCTTGGCTAGTGTAGTTACCGACTCCGGTCACGATCGCATCTTGAGAGCTATTGACGACAGTGGCGGTATCATCAGCATGAGCGGGCAAAGATAAACCGACTGTAGCTAGGCTGAGACCGACAACGAGGATAGATTTGAAGTTCATGATGTGAGATTCCTATGAGTGATGAATTAATGATTTACTTACACTTAAAACTACAAATCTTAGATGTTAATTTCGTAAAAGTTCGAGATTTAATTTCAACTTTAATCTGAGCTTTTATAGTGTTAACGGTTGAGTGTAGATTGTGTCTTGTGTGTTCGTGTTGATAACTACAGATCGGTAGATTCACTTTCCAGAAATCTTGCTAAATAAACTTGAGATTGTCTATTAAAATCACTCAAAGCTAGATCTAGCTCGATCGAATAAACTTTTGTTGGGTATGTTGGGTTTCGCCTCGATCTACCCAACCTCCAGATCTCAATCGTCTCTTATCCCAAATCCGCTTGATACAACCTTGATTGAGGATCGCCACAAAAATTCAACGCGCTTACCTAAATATCGGTAGTAAGCACGTTGATAAATATCGCGGAGATTGAAATAAGATCGGGAGCTAATTGCGATCGCGACGATGATTAACGTCTGATGCGTCTGGAGTTAGTTACTTCTATATCGTTAACTTGGATCGTGCTATTGTAGCGACCTTGGATATCTGAACTTTGGATGTTAGTAATGGAAGTACCAGTGTTACTGCCGTCGCTACGACCAGTTACACGGCTATTAACGCGGGTGGTATTGATTTGGGCTGTGCCGTTACCGTCGCCAGTGACGATCGTGCCTTGATCGCTAGTCACGACAGTGGCGGTATCATCAGCATGAGCGGGCAAAGATAAACCGATCGTAGCTAGACTTAAACCGACAACGAGGATAGATTTGAAGTTCATGATGTAAGATTCCGATGACTAAAAAGTTAACTGCGGATTGGAAAGTGGGCGAGTTGTGCAGTTATCGGTGAAGTGTTTAGATAACTGCACGAGATAAATTAACGGCTGTTGCGACGGTTGGTAACTTGAGTACCGTTAATTTGGACGGTATCGTTGTAGCGACCTTGAACATCCGCAGACTGACGGCTACCCACGGAAGTACCAGTGTTATTACCAGTAGTGCGACGACCACGCGCACTGTTATCTACTGTAGTTGCGTTAATTTGAGCTGTGCCGTTATCATCACCAGTGACGATCGCATCTTGAGTGCTATTGATGACAGTGGCGGTATCACCAGCATGAGCGGGCAAAGATAAACCGATCGTAGCTAGGCTGAGACCGACAACGAGGATAGATTTGAAGTTCATGATGTGAGATTCCTATGAGTGATGAATAGCGATTTACTAACACTACAGACTACAAACCTTGGTTGGTTAATTCCGTAAAGGTTCGAGATTTAATCTAAACTCTAATCTGTGTTTCTACGGTGTTAACTGGTGGCGGAGGTTGTGTCTTGTGTGTTCGTGTTGATAACTACAGATCGATAAATTCACTTTCCAGAAATCTTGCCAAATAAAATCGCTCTAGATCTAACTAGATCTCGACTCACAACACTCAAAGCCAATCCGAGTAACACTTAAACCTAATCGATCGGGATATTCGGATCGATCGGATCGTTAGAGAGCAATTCAATCGGCGGTAATTCTGTCACCTCTACCAAATAAATAATGTGTCCCCATCCCCAAAATATTGGTACTTACTCAGATCGCCATCAGCCATCGCGGTAAATTTTGGCGGGTGGATATCTGTCTCCAGGCATCGACACGCGATCGATAATTTCGCCCAGTGTCGCATTAGGATGGGGAATTAGTGGGGCGAGTAATGTCTGAATATCGATGACTCGATCGAGCGGCACTGACTTAAAACTATTGCCAATACTCAATACCAGTGTTCTAAACTCGTCCGCCCACGGCGGTTTACCATCTAAATTAGCAAATCTTAAACCAGCCCCCAGGAGCGTCCAGAGTAATAGCCACAACCATTATTATCGCCACTGTCTGAGTGCGATCCAATTTGGTGACATATTACACTAATTTATCAATAAAGCCGGTAATCGACTTGTGAATTTTTTGTTTGCGTTCCCAAGTTTGAAAAGCTCGATCGTAAGCTTGTCCCTGCCGCTGGTAAAATAGCTTCCAGGCATCCAAACCGACACCCATCCCCCAAAAAATTAGCACGTATAAAGACCACGGTACGCCAAATCCAGTCAGAAAGTTTAATGCTACCAAAGAAGTACTGGTAATCGCATATTTACCAAATTTAGCTTGGAACTTTGATTGTCGATAGTTGTCAAATTCCTGAAGCTTGATATTGGCACCCTGCTGAGTCAGCCACTTATTTTCAGCAAGCTTGAGCGTACCTGGGGCGATCCGCAATTCTTCGGCGATTTCTAACAACTGAGCGTATGACAATTCTGTCTCCGCGTCGGGATGCTGCGCCAGGGCAATATTGAGGATTTGCTGGACATCTTCCTGGCTATAAGAGCGAGTTAAGGCTTGTTCTGAAGAGTTCATATCAAATCTGGGGCGGAGCTGTTCCCGTGACGTGGAAATCATGGCTTGAGGCTGGCTAGATTGAGGATCTACACTCATTATGACACCGAATAACTCCGGCTGTCGGCAGCGATCGCTACCCTAATTACCGTACTTATCGAGCCATCTAACCCACGTTTTGCCACCAGCCAAAACTCGGCCCAATCAAGCGCACCAGCAACCAGCCAAACACTAGTAGCCCAATCCCAATCCAAGCTCCCTGAGTACTAACACGGACAAATTCTGTCGATTGTGTGGTCGTCAGCGGCAACCACGAAACAATCCGTTTTGGTTCCGGTTGTCCTTGCTCTTTCCGTCGTTTGGCATCGCCCATAACTATCTCTCGCTAATCCCTACATTTACTGAATCTAGATACTATTTACCGTTGGTGTCAAGGTTGTGCAACTTATTTTAATGTGAGATTGGAAGTGGGAGATGGGAGGTGGGAGAGACGACCTACAATTTAGGGTAGGGGCAATTCATGAATTGCCCCTACCCTAAATTTTGAGTTTAACTCAGTCCATATTTAACAACGCCAGTGCCGAATTAATCGCCATGGCGATTAATATTCCAGCACCGAAGAATCTACTTCCCGACTCCAAGCTTGAATGCCACCTTTGACATTCGTCCCCTCAATTCCGGCTTCCTTGAGAATTGTCAGGGCTTTTGCCGATCGACCGCCCATCTTACAATGAGCAATTAAGCGATGACCATTTAAAGCCGCTTTAACCTGCTCGATCCCTGTGCCCTGCTCGATCTCTGGGAGCGGAATCAAAATAGAGCCAGGAATTTTGGCAAGATCGTACTCATTGGGATTGCGAACGTCAATTAGGACAAAATCTTTTGCCCCACTATCGATGAGCTGCTTGAGTTCCGTCACCGTCATTTCTGCTAACATACTTTGTTGCTCCGCTTCAGCCGCTTTTGCTTGAGGAATCCCACAAAACTGTTCGTAATCGATTAATTTTTCAATTACCGGACGTACTGGGTTAGGACGTAGTTTCAACTCACGAAACTTCATTTCTAGGGCATTATACAGCAACAACCGACCGCTGAGTGTTGTCCCCTGACCGAGGATAATCTTCACCGTCTCTGTTGCCTGAATCATCCCGATCATGCCTGGGAGGATACCTAAAACTCCACCTTCGGCGCATGAAGGTACCATCCCTGGTGGTGGGGGTTCTGGATACAAATCGCGATAGTTTGGCCCACCTTGATAGTTGAAGACGGTCGCCTGTCCTTCAAATCGGAAAATCGACCCGTACACGTTGGGTTTATCCAACAAGACGCACGCGTCATTAACTAGATACCGAGTGGGGAAGTTATCAGTTCCATCCACGACGATATCGTAAGGACGAATGATATCAAGCGCATTCGCCGAACTCAAAGCCGTCTCATAGAGATCTACTTGACAGTAGGGATTGATTTCATGAATCCGGTTTTTTGCCGATTCAATTTTGGGTTTACCAACCCAAGAAGTACCATGAATGACTTGACGTTGGAGATTGGAATGGTCTACCACATCAAAATCGACAATCCCCAACCGACCCACGCCAGCCGCAGCCAGATAGAGCAACAACGGCGCACCGAGTCCACCCGTACCTACACACAGAACGCTAGCCGCTTTGAGCCGCTTTTGACCGTCGAGACCGACTTCTGGGAGGATGAGATGCCGCGAGTAGCGGGCATATTCTTCGGGTAATAATTGAATTTCGTCCAGATTCGGATCGAGCATAGCTAGTTTAGTTAAAGCTGATGATTGGTGCGTTCAACAGCGATCGCCAAGAGGTTTGGTATCTAGAAACTAGCACTCTGACCGTCGCCGCTTTAGTCTACAACAGGTTTTTACAATTTTGACACTGTTTTTCAGACTGATGGTTCTCATTCTACCGCGTTTGCGTAGCATTTTCCCCACTCGATCGCGTAGTGTCTTCTATCTAAGTTCGATCGACAGCCGCGCTCTGGTCAAAGCCGAGGCGAGGCATTAAAATAATATGTAGATGTGCCGCGCAGATGTCACTTAACCATGCTTACCCTGATCGTTGGCGGAGCCTCTCTGAAAGAGACTCGAATTAACCAAAAGCTTCCCTACTTATCTGAATTACAGCTCCTACAAATTTGGGAGTCGATTGACTCAGTTGAGATAACTTTAATCGGTGACAATAATCTTGACTTGCGCTCGTTATTACAGCTTTCGCCTCTAGAACGAGACAAAATTGTGGTTGAGCAAGCTCGAAGCATCGCACACTTATTTCAATCTGGATCGAAACTAGTAGAATGGTCTGACGAATACATCGAAGAACAAAAAAGGGACATACCCTAAAGGTATATCCCAATTTTTTAGCTAAATTAAAGACTAATCCTATGCCGCTACTACAGCGGGAACGGGATAAACACTAATTT
This sequence comes from Chroococcales cyanobacterium, assembly GCA_038247275.1. Lineage (GTDB taxonomy): Bacteria > Cyanobacteriota > Cyanobacteriia > Cyanobacteriales > Chamaesiphonaceae > Chamaesiphon. The sequence goes on along the minus strand of JBBRVB010000237.1, from coordinate 1,606 downwards.
TCTTACCGTTTTTGCCACGACGTTCAAAGGTCACGACACCATCAACTAGCGCATAGATGGTATAGTCCTTACCCAGACCAACATTGTTGCCAACATGGAAAGAAGAACCGCGTTGACGAACGATGATATTGCCAGCTCTGACTACTTCACCACCGTACTTTTTGACACCCAATCTCTGGGCGTTTGAATCTCTACCGTTTCTAGTACTACCCGTACCCTTCTTAGAAGCCATAATTACCTCGGATTACTAAAGTTGTATTGCGTTTGTCTAAGTTACTGCCATGATGTGGGTGTCTCTAGCGACTAGCTAGCAACAACTTCAGCTTTAGTTACAGCTTCAGCCGTAGCGATAACTGCACCATTGACACTAATCGAATCAACCATCATGCGAGTCATTTCTTGACGGTGACCGCGTTTTTTGCGGGTTTTCTTTTTGGGCTGCATCTTGTAGACGATGATTTTGCGTGCCCGGTAGTGACGCATGATGGTACCTTCAACAGTAACACCAGCAACTAGCGGCTGACCGATTTGGATGCTGCCATTATTTTCGAGGAGGAATACTTTATCGATCGAGACGGTGCTATCGACCGCGCCGGGTAACAATTCGATATCATAAAAGCGACCTGGCTCGACCCGCATCTGCTTGCCACCAGTTTCGATAATTGCGTAAGTCATAAATTTTGTGATGTGAAATGCCGTACGGGTAGTCTCAATTTGCATTGTGAGACATTTGTCAAAATTTAACCCGATCCGAGCTTAGTGTTTTAGACAGCCTCTTATTATGACAGATCGCACTCGATCGCGTCAATATTTCTGTTCGATCGATCTCCATTACCCACTAATCACATCTTGCCTCAAAACATAGCTACTGGTGTTTTAGGGGATAGAGGATAGTTTTAGTGCGATTGAGTAAGTTTTGAGGCTGTTTTAATCAGTTGTTATGTACTGGTGCAAGATTACCCATTACCCACTACCCATTACCCCTTACCCCTTAAAATCGATCGATCTGGATCTGAGCAGTCTCCGATAATTGGGGAACTTCCGTATACCTACCCAATGCTGACATCACAATGCCATATACCACGATCGCCCATGTCCCGATGAAGACAGTATTCATCAATACCTGAGTGACTGCAATCGGTAACAAACTGCTTTCCAAAGCGAACCGGAGTGGGAACCCGAACAAAAAGAGCAAAATGCCCAACAAAATTGCTTGGAGCACATTAAACCGAATAAATCGACTGATGCGGGGATTTGCAACAACGCCAGCGTATAGCAATATAAACAAAAATAAGCCGACAAAGCCGCTGTTTAGCTGTAATATGGGAGCGATCGTCTGATAAAAATTGCCCACGATCGGAAACTCGGCAAAAACGAAATAACCAAAGAAGCCTACATCCGCGATCGGGAGTAAGTAAGCCAAACTCCCAAAAAACCTATCTGCGACTGTCTGCGCTTGCGAACTCATCCGATCTACTCCCAGAACAACTACAGTAATCTTTTCTACAGCATACCTCACTTACTTGGAGAGAACATTGCGTGGGAAAAATTCAGCCTTCGCAGATAGTTTTTCAATATCTGTGGTGCTAGGCGTTGCCGATCCCCC
>JBBRVB010000236.1:0-6765 GCA_038247275.1 Chroococcales cyanobacterium | reverse complement strand
GGCTTTAGGCTTTAGGGATGAGGTTTTAGTGCCTACGGGTTATATTCCAGACAATTATCTAAAATTGAATTGGCACTTTTGCTCGATCGCGATTGTGAGTAAATCTTGATAGGCTTGAGTGTCGATCGTGTACGATCCAAAACGTTCGAGATGCGGATTGGTCATTTGGGCATCAAATAGGCTGAACTTTTGACGGCGCAGATGATTGACAAGGTGTACCATCGCTACCTTAGAGCCTTCAGGGATATTAAAGAACATTGATTCGCCAATAAATGCGCTCCCGATCGCAATACCGAGGATACCACCTGCTAGTTCATTTCCTTGCCAAGTTTCAAAACTATACGCCCAACCCGCTTGGCACAATTCCCAATAAATTTCTTGAAGTTCGGGTGAGATCCAAGTAGTATCTCGATCGGCACAACCTGCTACAACAGATCGAAAATCGCCATTAATCCTCACTGTAAATCGGTTTTGGTTGATGACGCGTCGCAAAGATGTCGGATAGCGAAAGCGGTCGTCGAGCGGTATCAGTGCATGTTCGTTGCTAGAATACCACTCAAGATCGCTATCTTCATCATCTGCCATCAAAAAATTACCCTGTGAGTATCCAGCGATAATTCCGGGGAGGTGATATTTTGTCACGGGTTTTAGGCTTTAGATTTTAGGTTTTAGGTTTTGGCACTCACACACTCTAGTATCCTACAACTCTTTCTCAAACCCAAGTTCTCTCTATTATGATGGTAAGTGCGAGGACAATCACAAGCATCAAACATGGATATTGGCATTCCCAAAGAAACCAAAGACCAAGAATTTCGAGTTGGATTAACTCCCAGTGTCGTGCGGACATTGAGCGATCGCGGACATCAAGTATACATCGAAACAAATGCTGGCGCAGGTTCTAGCTTTCCTGACACCGAATATCTCCAAGCTGGAGCCAAAATCGTGCCCACAGCCGCTGCTGCGTGGGAGCGCGAAATGGTTGTCAAAGTTAAAGAACCCCTAGCGACTGAATACCAATATCTCCAAAAAAACCACATCCTCTTTACATATCTCCACCTCGCCGCCAATCGCACCCTCAGCGAACAACTTATCGATAGTGGTGTCAATGCGATCGCTTATGAGACAGTAGAATTACCAGATGGCAAGCTCCCACTACTCACACCGATGAGCATCATCGCTGGGAGACTTTCGATCCAATTTGGAGCCAGATATCTAGAAAAACAACAGGGCGGTAGTGGTGTCCTCCTCGGCGGCGTACCTGGCGTACAACCCGGACGAGTTACCATCCTCGGTGGGGGGATTGTCGGGACAGAAGCCGCGCGCATGGCAGTAGGCATGGGCGCACAGGTGACGATCCTCGATGTCAATATCGATCGATTGAGCTATCTGGAAACTATCTTTGGTTCGCGGGTGACTTATCTCTACAGCAATGCCGCCAATATCGAAACTACCGTCCGTAGTGCCGATCTAGTCATCGGTGCCGTGCTGATCTTGGGCAAACGCGCACCGATGCTCGTCTCTAGTGCCCTTGTCAGCGAGATGAAACCCGGTTCGGTGATTATTGACGTTGCCGTCGATCAAGGGGGCTGCATCGAGACACTCCGCCCGACATCACACACTAGTCCCGTCTATGTCCACTCTGGAGTCATCCACTACGGTGTGCCGAATATGCCTGGAGCCGTACCGTGGACGGCAACGCAAGCATTAAATAATAGTACTGCGCCCTACGTAATTAAGTTAGCCGATCGCGGATTGGAAGCTCTGACACTCGATCTCAATCTCGCTAAAGGGATGAATATACGGGCAGGATCGATCGTCCATCCTGCCGTGAAATCGGTTTTTCCCGATTTACCTAGCTCCTAAGTAAGTAAGAATGTCAATCTAGAATATAGATTGTATCGATCGATATTTAATCGATCGCATGTAGCTGTGTTTAGCTAGTATAAATATCGAGAAGATAATGACGATCGACTTTGGGAGATAATTGAAACTAAAGCTATTTTTAAAAACCGCCCATGTCCATCAAAACCAATCAACTACAGCACCTCACACCCCTCACAGTCCCCAACCGGCTCCTGCTCGGTCCAGGGCCTTGTAATGCTCATCCTACTGTCCTCCAAGCGATGAGTACGACTCCGGTGGGACATCTCGATCCAACCTTCCTACAGATTATGGACGAGATTCAGTCTTTGTTGCGATACACATGGCAAACCGATAACCCACACACGATCGCCGTTAGTGGTACGGGCACAGCAGCGATGGAAGCAACAGTTGCTAATATTGTTGAGCCTGGAGATGTGATGCTGATTGGGGTGGCGGGGTATTTTGGGAATAGATTGGTGGATATGGCGGGACGTTATGGTGCCGATGTCCGCACGATCTCCAAACCTTGGGGGCAAAATTTTTCCCTCGACGAACTCCGCACGGCAATGGCAGAACATCGTCCCAAAATTCTGGGACTGGTTCACGCGGAGACATCTACAGGTTGCCGCCAACCGCTAGAGGGTGTGGGCGAATTGTGTCGGGAGTATGACTGTTTGCTGCTGCTCGATACCGTAACCAGCCTGGGCGGGGTACCAATTCATCTCGATGATTGGGGGGTCGATCTGGCTTATAGTTGCTCTCAGAAGGGCTTGGGCTGCGCTCCTGGCGCATCACCATTTACGATGAGTCCCCGCGCGATGGCAAAATTATTAGCCCGCCAGACGAAGGTGCCCAATTGGTATCTGGATATGCTGCTACTAGGTAAATATTGGGGTGCAGAGCGTGTTTATCACCATACTGCACCGATTAACCTCTACTACGGTTTGCGTGAAGCTCTGCGCTTAGTTGCGGAGGAAGGTATCGATAATAGTTGGACGCGACACCAAGCGAATGTCGAGTATCTGTGGTCTAGTTTAGAATCGATCGGGCTAACAATGCACGTCGAAAAACAATATCGATTACCGACTTTAACTACCGTTTGCATCCCCGCTGGTGTCGATGGCAAAGCTGTCGCCAAGCAACTCCTCACCGAGCATAATATCGAAATCGGTGGTGGTTTGGGCGAACTCGCGGGGAAAGTTTGGCGGGTTGGTTTGATGGGTTATAACAGTCGGAAGGAGAGTGTCGATCGATTAGTTGATGCGTTGAAACAAGTTATTAAGTAACTGGACGAAATCAATTACACATTTAAAGAATGGGTGGAAATTGTTGTATTCCCCTCCTACCCTCTACCTTCTACCCTCTACCCTCTGTCTTCTACCCTCTACCCTCTGTCTTAACTAGGAAATTTATTTTGTCCAACTACTTAAATAATTGAAGATGGTCACCGGTTCGCTAGCCATAAATTAAATAACATCGCTCGATACTTCAAGAAGCTTTAGGTACATAGATCGGATGACAATCATGATTGTGAAGTAATGTGCGAAAGACTTTCGCCGCGCTTGCGCTTCGTCCAATTCATGAGCGGAATCGATCGAGATAGCACCCCTGACCGCCGACTAAGCTTGGTCGATCGCCATTTGCCGAATACGCCTCAAGTCTGGCGACTTCTCCGCAGAGAAGGTAGAGCGCATGTGTTCAACGATCTCGAAACCCTAAAGCGAGTCACGCCAGCGATCGTTGAAGGTGGAGAGCGAACCGGAATCGAGGATGAAGAAGATGATTACGAACGATATGGACTCTACTTTTATGAACCAATCGGCTACATAATTAGAGCAGATGGGAGCCAAACCCCTCTATATTACGGTGAGATTAAAATTGCGAAAACAACAGGTGAGTATCATGCAATCCCACGCGCCAGCCCTCGCAGAACAAGCTAAAACCTGGAAATTCCTAGAACTTTGGGTCGATCCAGTTCTTTTTCCACCTAAGATTCTCATGCTGGTGGTCGATCGAGATGGCACTTGTCGTATTTTTAAGCCGGCATCTGACTATAAACTTGTGGTTGCTCACTCTAACTATGAAGCTGCCCAAGAATGGCTGCTCGAAGATGAATACGAACGGGTTAAAGGGCAACTTTGGGCTGAAGAAGTTCTTTAGCAGCAACGTCACATAACAATCCCGCTAGAGATGATGCTAATTTAGCATCATATTCAGAAAATCTCGACCAAAGCTCGGGCTTTGTGCCGATGTTCTTTTGGATATCGGCCCAATTTCCAGGGAATAGGCGGAAAATTTTCGACTAACAAATAGTTAAACCTGTGCGAATCAGGCGGGATCAGCAGTTTTATAGTTGAGCAATCCGGCAATTGATATTGAAGCATCGTCTAGACCATTGCGCCGCTTGCACTCTCTTATCTGCTAAAATATATTGCCTCTCCAGTTTTTCCATCTAGGCTGACTCAGATTTATGGATTCGATGCCTGTTGCCAATGAACAATCAACAGATCTAGAGATTTTTTTGGCGATTCAGGCACAGCAAGTTAAAGCCCTAGATTTGCTATACGATCGCTACGGCAGGCTGGTTTACAGTACAGCAGTCCGGATACTCAATAGCGTCGAAGAAGCCGAAGAGGTGACTCAAGAAACGTTCCTTCGCCTTTGGGAGCGCAGCGAAATCTATCAGCCGAATCGAGGGTCTCTCAGCGGATTTCTGATTGCCCTGACTCGATCGAGATCGATCGATCGACTGCGATCTCGCAAGTCTAGCCAAGCAAAACTTCAGCGAATCAAAACATTCTCCGACTGCGGATCGCACTATAATCCTCCTCTAGAATTTGTGGCAGTACAAGAACGCTCTAACTTAGTTCGGGAAGCACTCAAACAGCTTTCACCCGCCGACAGAGAGCTGCTAGAAACCGCTTATTATGAAGGGCTGAGTCAGTCGGAGATTGCAAGGCGAGACGGCATTCCGCTTGGCACGGTCAAATCGCGCGCTCGTCAGGCACTCAAAAAGCTGCGTGCTGTGCTGGACCCTCTTGTTTGATCGTTTATATCCCACCCAGATCGCCATGATTCGCCCCAACGACGACACAAACCAGACCGATTTAGTAGCAGGTTATATTCTCAACGATCTGAGTCCTGATGAAGTCGATCGCTTAGATCGAGCACTCGCTGAAGTGCCAGCACTCTCTGGAGAAATTGAATCATTTCAAGAAGCGTTTTCCCTGCTGCCATACGATCTGCCGTTGCTGGAACCCTCCGCTCGTCTCAGGGAAAAAATCATCAGTGCCGCAAGTCATTCACTAGCAGACACAAGTGTAAAACCGCTTCATGCCAATGTTGTGCCCCTCGCCTCCCCTCGTCGCCACAATTGGAAACGGTGGATACCGGCGATCGGTACAGGCATTGCTGCCGTAGCGGTAGCAGCTCTTGGTTTGAACCAAATTCAGCTCAGTCAGCAGTCTCAACAGACGATCGCCCTTCAGCAACAACTTGAAGCCACAAATACTGAGCTAAAGCGTCTTCGGAGCGAACTTGAAGCCAATCAAGGGACGCTCGTGCGTCTCAGCCAGCCCCATACTCAGGTCTATGCTTTGGTCGGCGCAACGTCAAACCCCAAAAACAACCGACGAGCTACGGCTCGACTGTTGGCTAAATCAGGCGATCCCAATGTGACACTCTTCGCTCAAGACTTACCGAAGCTCCCAAACAATCAGGTTTACCGGCTTTGGTCGGTTGCCACTCCCACGGCTACTCCAACTTACTGCGGACAGTTCCGCCAAGATGGTAGTGGTACAGCGCAGTGGGTAGCTCCTAGTGCAGCTTGCACCAAAAATCCGTTGAAGTTTCTCATCACGCTGGATGCCTTGACCGATCCAGTTACCTCAGCCGGCCCCTTAGTGATGCGAAGCTCCACTTAAGCAATACAAGTGATGTAGGTCAAAACATTACTCCTGCTGCGGTACGGCTTTGGAATTCAATTTCTGGAGCTAGTTTTACCATGCAAGGAAAAAATGATTTATCCGATCGCACTCTCGCTTCGTATCCCGATCGAGAACCAAACTTAAGCTTTGTTCTGCCGGGGCATCTAATTTCGACAGCTAGTTTGACCATGCTAGGAAAAAAGATTCATCCGATCGCGATCTCGCTTCGTATACCGATCGAGACCAAGTTAAGGCTTTGTTGTTGCACGGATGAATTAGTGTGAATTAAGACACTGCCATCAAATAACGTCCTATCGCAATTTAGCAAACTTTTTGGAGATTTTTACGGCAATGAAACTAACTTCTTTACCTAAACCGGTTCGCACGATCGGCATGATGATGATTCTCTCTGTGACGGTCGGCATGACTACAGCCTGCTCGAACGAGGCGACAGTAGCACCCACTCAAACAGCAACGCCACCCACTCAAACAGCAACGCCACCTACTCAAACAGCAGCGCAAGCCACTCCGGGTACAATCGTTGAGATTGCGGCGGGAGATCCTACGTTTTCCACCCTGGTGACAGCAGTGAAAGCGGCAGGACTCACCGAAACGCTCTCTGGCACGGGGCCATTCACAGTGTTTGCTCCGACCAATGAAGCATTTGCAGCGTTGCCAAAGGGAACCTTGGACAATCTCCTGAAGCCAGCAAATCGCGATGCGCTCCGTAAGGTGTTGACTTACCACGTTGTTCCGGGCGATCTAATGGCTAAGGATTTGCGATCGGGTAAAGTAGCAACCGTCGAAGGCGGTTCTGTTACAGTCCTAGTAAATAGCACGGGTGTCAAAGTTAATGATGCCAATGTCGCAAAAGCCGATATTGATGCGAAAAATGGCGTGATTCATGTCATCGATCGTGTGCTGCTACCACCTGGTTCATAGCCCTTGCTTCGGGGAGTCTAATGAGAGAGCCAAT
>JBBRVB010000235.1:0-6771 GCA_038247275.1 Chroococcales cyanobacterium | reverse complement strand
GGTAAGGGGTAATGGGTAATGGGTAATGGGTAATGGGTAATGGGTAATGGGTAATGGGTAATGGGTAATGGGTAATGGGTAATGGGTAATGGGTAATGGGTAATGGGTAATGGGTAATGGGGAGAGTATTATTCTTTTACCCTATACCCTATCCCCTATTCTCTATTCCCTAACTCCTAACCTCGATCGAGTGAGCCTTCCATCGCCGTCTGTAGCTCTTGAGTGAGATCGACTGTGGCTTGTTTAGCTTGCCTACGACCACTTTTGTAGCGATCCCAGTAGTCTGACAGGGGGATGGCATTGCCAATAGTCATGTGAACGCGACGGTTGCCGAGCGTCGGACGTTTGATGGTTTTACCACCTTTGATCCGAGCGACCAAATCCCACAGTAGCAAGGCAATTTCTGAAAATCGCTCGATCGTCGGTCGATCTTTGATATAAGATCCGGTTACGGCGATAAAGCTTTCCACGATTCGCATGTGCCACATCCGCAGATCGGCTTCAGTCGCAATTCGATCTGCTAGTTTCCGACTGACTACAGATAAATTCTGGGGTGCGGTCAATTCTTCTAGATAAATCCAGTTCCACCCAGCTTGCTCGATGTGCCGACAGCGGTCGCTTGTGGTACCTTGGGGTTCGAGATTGAAATAACTTTCGGATACTTGCAGGGCAAAATCGAGAATGTGTTGAAGTCTTTGGGAGATTTCGGTTCGCGAAATCGGTTGCTCTAGCGGCGGACGTTCGGGGATCTCGTAGCGATAAAACTGCGCGTAGAAGTTTTCCATCTGATACAGCAAGTGCTGGCTGAGGATATAAAACCGGTCGTACAGTAATTTTCGCATCGGGCGGCGATCGTTTTGACCGATCGCGACTAGTGAGTCGTGACGATCGATACTCAAGCCACAGTCTAGTTCTAACTGATGGATGACCTGTTCCAATTTAGACCACGGCTCATCTAGATAATAGTATTGAATCCCGATCGGAATAATCAAGACATCCTCCTCTCTGCCCGCGCTGACTAAATCCTCCATCGCCCAAAATCCAATCTGAGCAGCTCCAGGCTCCAAGGGGCTGACAAACTCACTTTGTCCGTTAGTGGCACCTTCTGGCGCAATGGCGAGGGGCATCTGACCGTTAACTAAGATGTCTCGTGCTGTTTTGAGTCCCTGCCGATCGGCGCGACCTCGATGAATGGGAATACCGCCCAATCGCGGGTACAACCAGTTGACAATTTTACCAGCCCAGAGGGGAATCCCGCGATCGTAGATAAAGTGAGCAAATATTGGTGACTTGAGGGCAATTCGATGCTTTCTCGCCGCCACCGGGAGCATCTTTGTCAGCAGGTGTCCGAGGCAAAAAGCATCATCGCTACTAGGATGCCGAAAAGCCATCACCAGCCGCAATCGACCCACCTGCGATTGTTTATAAACTTCTACCAATCGATCGATATCGGTGACATCGATTTTGGTAATATGCAGTTTGTATCTTAACCAGAACGGCAACATCCAAGTTACTAGCCGCAGTACCCCCGCATTGAATTGAGGTGGCAGAAATGCTAATCGGGGTTGAGCTTTGGTAATTTGAGACATGGGGAAAATACGTTCTGACCCCGTAGAGGATAGCTCTAATTGTAAAATTAATCACCGTCTAAATGACTGATTTTGGATAAATTCCCGCATTGGCATGGGATGTTTGGGTCGGTTAGCTGAGATTACCTGTTGTGATTTTGCACTAATTTAGCTCGATTATTCCAGCGATCGGCTATGCATAACCGCGATCGATCCATTTCTAAATTCCCCGATCGGATCTAATTAAATTCAGTAGATAAATTGGCGATGATGCTCTTGATAACTAGATCTTGCGCTTTTTTAAAGCGATGAGTATCTGCACTAAATTAACCCCCGATCTTGATGACTTTAGCTGCTGCTGACTCCCTGGCGACGCGGATCAGCAGTGCTGACTGCATCAACGATGCCATCATCGAACTACCACCATAACTAAACATTGGTAATGGCAACCCAGTGGTAGGTAGCGTTCCCACTGCCACGCCGATATTAAACAGCGATTGCAAAACGATAAAAGTTGTCGCTCCCACCGCAACCAGTCGATGTACGGGGTGATTGGTGCGTCGCGCGATCAGCAAGCCCAAAGTGGCATAGCTCATCACCATCACCAATAGTAAGATGCTGCCAATCAATCCAAATTCCTCGGCAAATACCGAGAAAATAAAATCTGTATCCTGAATTGGTAAGTAGTCTAGTTTTTGATGAGATCGCCCAAATCCTTTCCCAGAAATGCCACCAGAACCGATCGCAATCAAACTTTGGACGAGCTGAAAACCATCACCCCGTTCATCTTGCCACGGATTGAGAAAAGAGAGCATTCGCGAGCGTTGGTATGAGTGGATCGTCAAACTTATTCCCGCTACCAGCCCGCCACCGATCGCGGTTCCAGTCAGATAGCGGAGCGGTAAACCTGCGGCAAAAGCGATCGACCATAAACCCATGCCACAAAGCGATGTCGTACTGAGATTGGGTTGCTTGAGAATTGCCAGTAACACGAGCGCAAATACTACCAGCCATGTCACTCGTACTTTGGTCGGATATTGATCCCATCGCCCAAATAATTTGGCACCTTGCAAGACTAGAAAGGGCTTGATCAGTTCCGATGGCTGAATTTGAATCGGACCGATCGCAATCCAGCGGGTTGCCCCCATCGTATTCTGCCCCAGTCCAGTCAATACTGTCAGTAGCAGTAATACCAAAATCCCTAGTAAAATCCACTGAGCGACTCTGAGTAGTTTGCTCAGTGGTAAATGGACGATCGTATTGAAGATCGCCAGACTGATGACGACCGCTAAAATTTGGCGGTTGAAATAAAATAGACCATCTTTTTTGTCAACTTCTCCATGATAATAAGAAGCTGAGAACAATACAAACATCCCGATCGCTAGCCAGAGAAAAGTCAGCCACCGCATCAAGCGTGCTGTCAATGACCAGTCTTTTACTGTAGGGTCAAAAAATGGAATCAAAAGGCGAAAGTTCACGATATGGGAAAAATGGGGTTAAGGGTAAGACTTGAACCAACATGGCAGCCGGGTAATTGCCGACCGATCTTGCTAGAGGCTAAACTTGTCAGACCCGATGCTCCAGGGTAGACGCTACGCGATCGAAAACTTATACTATTTAACCACAACACCTAATTATTCGACTTATTTTCTTGATTCCGACCGAGTAATCTAGTTTCAGATGATTTCACTGATGTTAAAAAATATATTAAGTCCTAAATTTCGACTAGTGTCGATATTATCACTGGTGCTAGCGATCGCGATTGGAATTGTTAGTTGTCAGCAAATTATTAGTTCTTCCTCTGCTGGGGTTAGTCGCAATCAATTAGTCTCAGCGATCCTCAGCGATCCGAAAACTTTTAATGAGGCACTGAGTAATGAATCACCAAATATTTTTGGTTATGTGGGGACGGGACTAATTACTGAAAATGGTAAAGGTGAGCTTCAACCAGCTTTAGCCGAATCTTGGGTAGTTTCACCAGATAGTAAAACTGTGACATTTAAGCTCAGAGACAATCTCAGATGGTCTGATGGCGCGCCATTAACTACCGATGATGTCGCATTTACGTTTAATGAAGTTTACTTCAATGAGGAAATTCCTAGCGATACGCGCGACATTCTCAAAATTGGCAAACAGCGAAAATTGCCAACCCTTAAAAAAATCGGTACTAATCAGATTGAATTTACTACGCCGGAGCCATTTGCACCCTTTATCCGTACTTTAGGAATTAGTATTCTCCCTGCTCACAAGTTACGTTCTACTGTCACCCAAAAAGATACTAAAGGCAAGCCGCTATTTCTGAGTACTTGGGGCATTAATACTAAGCCATCAGATTTAGTTTCTAGTGGGATGTTTATGCTCGATTCCTATGCACCTGGGGAACGATTGGTTTTTAAAAAGAATCCTAACTTTTGGTCTAAAGATGCCCAAGGTAATCAACAGCCTTATATCGATAAGGTTGTCTGGCAAATTGTCGAATCGACAGATACGGCGTTGGTACAGTTTAGATCGGGTGGTTTAGATTCTTATGGTGTGTCGCCGGATTTCTTTTCCTTACTTAAGAAAGAGGAACAAAAAGGCGGATATAAAATTTATAATGGTGGTCCCGCAACTGGTACTACTTTCATGTCTTTCAATCTCAATCAAGGCGAAAGAGATGGTAAGCCATTAGTCGATCCGATCAAATCTCGCTGGTTTAATAACGTCAAGTTTCGTCAAGCGATCGCCTATGGAATCGATCGACAGCGGATGATTAATAATATCTATCGAGGTCTAGGTGCGCCTCAAGATTCACCAATTTCGGTACCGAGTCCTTATTATTTATCTCGTAAAGAAGGGTTACCTTTTTACGATTACGATCTGCAAAAGGCGAAAGCACTATTTGCTGAAGCTGGATTCAAATATAACGAGCAAAACAAACTCATCGACGATCGAGATAATCCAGTCAGGTTTACATTGATTACCAATTCTGGTAATAAAATTCGCGAAGCAATGGGTACTCAAATCAAACAAGATTTAGCCTTGATTGGCATCGAAGTAGATTTTACACCAATTGCATTTAGTCTATTGATCGATCGAATTGACAACTCCTTACAATGGGATAGTTTATTAATTGGATTTACGGGTGGAATTGAACCGAATGATGGCGCAAATTTCTGGTCGGTAGATGGTGCCTCCCACATGTTCAATCTCAAACCTCAAAAAGGTAGCAAACCAGTCACAAATCGACAGGTTGCCGACTGGGAAAAGAAAATTGACACTCTTTATATTCAAGCAGCCCAAGCACTAAATGAAGATAAGCGTCGGCAACTCTACGCTGAAACTCAGAAAATTACTCAAGAAAATCTACCATGTATTTATTTGGTTAATTCGCTATCACTCTCCGCCATCAAAAATCGCATTAAAGGTATTGATTATTCACCAATTAATGGAGCATTCTGGAACTTGAAAGAGTTAAAGATTATTGAATAATATTTGACTTGAGAATGAGTAGTAAGGAGATCGTCTATCGAACAGAGTCGATCTCCTTTTGTAAAAACTTAGTCCAGTCAGCCGCCATTTGCACTTCAGTAAAAGGAATCTCGATCGGCTCGTCAGTATCGGTAAGCTGAAACTGAATATTAACTTGTTTACCACTTGTTGGTAAATTAGCTAAATCGACAGATTTACGATCGACAATAAGTTCGATTCGGTTGACTCGATCGAGACTGAATGTTTGGAGATCTTTTGGTTCGCCTTTAGTTGGTTTGCCCCAACTTAGATCGCGATCCTTGATGCCAACTACTGAATAGATATCATACTTGTATCGATCGAATCCTGCCGCCCAGAGTTTATAAGCTTCCAGCTTTTGATATTCATTCGCACCCGCTCTAGCCAACCAAATAAATGCTCCGAGCAACGGGAGCCACATTAAACCGCGTTCCATAGAAAAGAAGAGGGTAGAGGGTGGAGAGTAGAGGGTTGTATTAGCTTGGCATTAATTTGCCCTAATAGTTTCGATCGATACCTGGAGATAGCAAGATGCTCACGATCGAATTGTTGTGTCGTCTGTATTCTAAACACAGTATCCTAGTAAATATAACGTTATGTAAATTTTCATGAAATGTATTATCAACCGTCGCGCTCAGTTTTCGGCTAGCCATCGGTATTGGTTGCCAGAAATGAGTGCAGCCCAAAACCAAGCTGCATTTGGCTTGTGCGCTCAACCTTACGGACACGGGCACAACTATGAACTGTATATCTCCCTCTATGGCGATATCGATGACTATGGAATGGTACTCAACCTCTCCGATGTCAAACACGTTATCAAAAAAGAAGTCACTGGACAACTAGATTACAGCTTCCTCAACGATGTGTGGCCAGAATTTCAGACAACTCTCCCTACTACTGAAAATATTGCTAGGGTAATTTGGCACAAGTTAGCTCCGCATTTTCCGCTCGTCCGCATTCAACTATTTGAACATCCCGAACTTTTCGCAGAATATACAGGTAAAGACATGGAAGCATCACTGACTATCGGTACTCACTTTAGCGCGGCGCATCGGTTGGCATTGGAGAGCCTGACGCTGGAACAAAATAGTGAAATTTATGGCAAGTGTGCTCGGGTAAATGGACACGGACACAACTATCATCTCGAAGTCACCGTCACGGGCGAAATCGACGCACGCACGGGGATGATTGTCGATTTGGTGAAGCTGCACGAACTCGTCGATAAACATGCCGTCGAGCCGCTCGATCATACTTTCTTAAATAAAGATATTCCCCATTTTGCCAAAGTCGTCCCGACAGCCGAAAATATTGCTGTCTACATCGGCTACCAAATCGAGCAACCGATTCGGGAACTCGGCGCACAGCTCCACAAAATCAAACTAATCGAGAGTCCTAACAACTCCTGCGAACTCCTCTGGAGTCAGGATTTTAGCAACATGGCAACTCGTCAACTAGCCACAGCCGCCATGCGTTGAACAGTTGACAGTTGACAGTTGACAGTTGACAGTTGACAGCCATGACAGCTTACCCTGAGCCTGTCATGGCATCTGTCTTGTCTCGCCGTGACTGGAGCGGCAACTCAAATAACTGGTCGATATGTGCCAGTGGGACTAGTAGTAGACTCCGATCACCATCCTGACAAATCCAGAATCATGCCTAACTAGCTGTGGTAAAAAGTAATAATTTTAGACCCAGATCGACCGATCGAGCGATC
>JBBRVB010000234.1:0-6810 GCA_038247275.1 Chroococcales cyanobacterium | reverse complement strand
GGAAATCGCCACGTTTTGTCAGGCGAAATATAAGCAATATGGAACTCATATAGATCTGGATTAGCGGTATTTTTCAGACAATCGCTAGCATAAAGCCGTGACAAATCGCAATAAAAATCACTGACTGCCGATCCGATTAAATGTAAAACTCGTAGTAGCGTCATAAGTAAGTCAGACATACAGCAGTTTTCACTGCGATAAGGTGGGCGGTGGGAAGTGGGAATTAAAAGATAAAAGAGAGATTTTTCCGCTGTCAACTGTCTGTCTTGTCACAGCGAGATCTGGAGGGAACCTCCAGGGCGCGAGCCGCAACTGTCAACTATCAACTGAATTTAATCGCCGCCTATTTCTACGAGTTTGCCGATATTAAAGTCGATCCGAATCCAGGGTTTGGGATTGCGTAAATTTCCGAGTAGTAATAATGGAATGTGCCAATGATGCACCATCAAAAATGGGAGCGGATCGTCCCAATCGAAGATCGAGTCCTTACCTTGGGCGATAATTTGGAGGCGTTGCCAAGTTAGTGATGGAGAATGTAAATGCGTCACCAGTCGCCAGATTTCATGATAAATCCAATAAGTTGGGCGACTAGTTGCTAATGGTTGAACGGTCTGTGTGAGGGGATCTGGCTGTAAATAAGCCTTGGCAACATCGGGATGATTGTAGAACATCGTGATGGCGGAATGGGTGCGAGGATTGCACTCGATCGCGTAAACTTGTCCATCATCATCTGCTTGCATAAAGTCGAGGGAAACTTGTCCCGTCAACTTGAGACTACTGGCAAAAGTCCGAATCCAGTCCTCGATTTCCGATCGATCGACATGCTCGTAATTGACCTGAAATGCTGATGACTCACAGCAACAGTGTAACTGGAGATGACCGTTGCGAACCGTGCTATGGGTGCAGTATTCTTGCCCTGGGATAAACTCCTGCATCACCCACGGGTTACTTTCAGAAATTGGTAGCGATCGCACGAAAGCGGCTGTTTCCGTAGGCGTAGCGCAAGGTAACTTAGTCAGATCCAGCCGCCGCACTGAGTCATAGGGAATACTTTTGATGATATATTGCCGCTGTTCGGTACTAAAGTCGAAATCGATGACTTGTTGGGGATGGGTAATCTTGTAAGATTTGGGTACCCGCAGTCCCAGAGCTTGAGCGTCTGTGGCAAATTCATATTTGTCATCCAACCGTTGCAGCATCTCGACATCGACGTGCATCACCTGACAGTAAGGAGCGAGTACCGTCTGCACTTTGGCATCATAATAGCTGGCAACTGGACTACAAACCGGGACATAGACATCGACACCTTCGCGGATGACGATCTCTAGTATTGCTGATTCATAATCGGCCGCACGCGGATCGGGGACGGTATAGAACCTGTCGATTGCCCTAGAGTAGCGATGTCCAGTCAGCCAGTACTTATGAGTTTCAATTAAAATCACCCGATGTCCCGCATTGTAGAACGATCGAGCTAACTGCAAGGCTTTGGTCATCTTCCCGCCGCTAATCAAAATCGTCTGCGGATCGGCAGCAATTTGACGAGACTGAGCAGGTTTGGCGATCGTGGCTCTAAGTAAGGCGATCGCGGTTAGAGCCAGATTCAAGGGCAGCACCGAGAGTAGCAACAGTAGAGTAGCTGTTGTTTTAATTCTGGTTGACAAGCCCACATTTTTTATTATTGTTTCTCGATCGAATTCCCTCGATTCCACCGCCACTGTCTTGATCATAATTTTCTCGTACTTCAATGAAAAAATCCGCTCCTCGGCGTTGCCCTGAGCCGATCGAGCTAGTCGGGTGCGGGGTAGTCAAATCTCCACCGCAACACTAAATCCCCGCTCCCATTGGGCTACGGTCTATACACAAGTCGGCTGGACTTCGTTGCTAGATCTAAATCCCCTAACCCCCTCGGAAAGCGGATGCAATCACGCGGAGGTTCCCTCCGCATGTGCTGCACCAAGCAGGGGGCTTTAGCGGCGTTTTTAGATCTAGGGTTCCCCCGAATAAAAAAACGACAAGACAGGGGGATTTCTAGGGTTTTTGCTTCTTACCAGAGATGTGTATACACGGTAGATCCCATTGAGAGCGGGGCACAAGCGCAACTCTAAACCCGACGAATCAAGGTAATCCCATCCCGCAGCGGAATCAATACCTGCTCCACGCGCGGATCGTCAGCCACCGCTTGGTTGAAATTCGCGATCGCGATGCCATTGGGTGTCGTCTCGGATACGTACGGCTGTCCCTGCATCAAGGTATTATCCGCATAGATCGAGCCGTTGGGGGCTAATAACCCTGTTGTCAGCAACAGATCGAGATAGTCTAGATATCCACCTTTGTCAGCATCGATAAACACCAGATCGAAGACTTCTCCATCGGCGGCTAGCTGCTGCATCGTTGCTAAAGCGGGGGCAACTTTGACCGAGATTTTGTGTCCAGCCGGAGATTCTTGGAAACATCGCTGGGCAAATTCTGCCGCATAAGGATCGACTTCACAAGCCACAACTTCCCCATCTGCTGGTAGAGCTTCTGCCATCGCTAGGGCAGAATAACCCGTAAACATGCCGATTTCGAGGACGCGGCGCGCTTGAGTCAGATGGATTAAGAACTTGAGAAATTGTCCTTCCACATGACCGGAAACCATTTCCTGCTCTAGATGGCGGACTGTTTCACCATCCGCAAAGCGTTTACTCCAATCTTCGGATTGAGTGTGCCGCACCAATGCAGCTAGAGCTGGCGATTCTGGAGTCGTACAGCGATCGAGATAAGGATCGAGACCGTTGGCTAATTCGTAGGCTTGACGTAGTTCGGCTTGAAAGGCGGGATCGAGATCGATCATGTGTGCCATTTGCTGGGTGAGACTTTCCAGCTTGGCTGCCAAAATTCCGACTGGTGTAACTGGTCTCATGCCTAGACTCCTGCGGGAGAAGGAGTACCAACTTTGTCCAGTACCACATACATATCCTCACCGTTACCTTGGCGGGGATAACCTTGACAGATTTCGCGATGGATCGTCAGGACTTCATCTAGCTCTAGGCGAGTTAGATCGTTCATGAACATGCACTCGCCAATCGGACAGGGAGCCGCAGCACGTTGTAAGCCATCCCGAGTCCGCGAGATCGATTTGGTTGCTTGCCACAATAATTCTGGAGTCAGATAGGCACTATCGATCGCGAGTCCCAGCCTGCTCATCAGTCCTAAGATCCGATCGCGGTCGGCAACTGTAATGTAGCCTCGATGTTGGGCAATTGTGGCGGAGAATGCCATATCGATCGCGACACTATGACCGTGGAACATCGGAATCTCTGGAGTTAATTCTAGCATCGGACTCCAGGTATGTCCGTAAGCGATTACTCGATCGAGATCTAGTTCGTGGAGGTTGGGTACTTCCAATTTCAGCATCGACTCGATCGCATTGTAAGTCAACCGATGGGCGACGGCTTGAAGTGCGGGCGTACCGTTGAGATAACCAAAATGGCTATGTAACAACGCTTCGCCATGAGATTCTAATAATTCAAATAGTTCTTTGTTACCGACGACGGCGATTTTAATCAATTCTGCCATCCCGTTGCGGATTTGATCGATCGGGAGTGTTTTAAGAAACGAGAAGTCCAGGATTACCTTCTGGGAAGCATGATAAGCACCGAGGCGATTTTTGAGTTTACCGTGGTTGACAGCGACTTTGATCGCGACGCTAGCATCAATTAGTCCGATTAGGGACGTGGGGACACGAATGTAATTGGTTCGGCGGCGATAAGACGAGCAGGCAAACCCAGCAACATCAGTTGTCAATCCTCCACCAACGACCAATACTGGTTCCTTCCGTACCAGTCCAAAATCAACAAATGCATCAATAACACTTTCAAAAGTTTTTAACGTCTTGTCAGGCTCTTTAATGGTGACTTGAAAGACGGTCAGATCGAGATCGTGATGCTTAAAATATGCTTGCATCCGATCGCCATAAAGACCGTATACATTCCGATCTACTACCATCAAACAGCGACCAAAGGCGCGATAACTGTCCGCAATCTCTGGATTCTCTGGCTGGAACGCGCCATCTACGTACAGTAAGCTAAAGTCAATTTTTTCGTATCCTTCAATATGAAAGGCACGGTCTGTTGATGTAAAAGTCGCTCTGATGTCGCCCATAAAATTTTTGTGTTATTGTGCCATCAATAACTTAACGAACTTTTCATATTTATTCAACAAGATCTTATTTAATTCACTAGAACACTTGTTAAACATGAGTTCTGGCTTTGTCTATGCGATCGATGAAACTTGAATTGGGATTTGTAAAATAGCACAGACGACAAAATTTATCATCCTTATTATGAATGATTTTTTTAATTACGTAAAAACGATTACCAAAAATTGATTCAAAAGCTAGTTCTAGCTTACTGCATTAACGCAATTTCGATCGTAACTCATCAAGTTAGCGGCAACTGCTAGACAGCTAAAACCGATCTTTGACAATCGATCGATCTCAATATTTTTGAGCGATCTAGATCTATTCAATCTTCGATCGATCGCCTGATTTGAAGTTTTATAAATATCTAAGATTTAAACTCACTAGTCTGAGCTATTGATATCTGTCAGATCTTGAAAATTTATCGATCGAACACTTCACCTAAAACCCGATCGATTTGCCCATATACCCCGGCTAATTCAGATGCGGTCATGCAATCGGGCGGCATCAAATATAGTACATTTCCCAATAAACGAAGTAAGACACCACGCGCGATCGCGTGATGTCCGATTTTTCTTCCCACATTATTAAGATACCCAGCTTGTTCGTAATAATTGATATCGATCGTGGCAATTGTGCCAGCTACCCGTAAATTAATTAATCGAATCATCGGTGGCAGAAGTAGCTCGATTTTCGCCAGATCGGGATCGATCGAGAATTTAGGTAGATCGAGCTGCTAGCAAGGCTTTATACGCTTATACAAATTATCCTAATACCGATCGTGGTATAGCTTTATACAGTTTATTTATGAGAGAAAAGTTAATTGATAGAAGGTACCGAATAGTTGTCTAGTCTGGTGTAATGACATGGAAATAAGCAGTTACCAGCCTGGTGAATTTTATGATGAATTATTTTTACCTGATGGTAGTCCCCGATCGATCGCGACAACTCTGATCGAGAAAATCGGTAGTCTGTCATTGAGTGAGTTGCAACAGTACCAACAGTTAGCGCAAAGTACCTTGTTGAGGATCGGTGCAACTTTCAACGTGTACAGCGACGATCTCGGTACAGAAAAAATTCTGCCGTTTGATATCATTCCGCGCACGATTTGCGATCGCGAATGGACGCAGTTAGAGCGCGGGCTAAGGCAACGTACCCACGCCCTCAACTTATTTTTGAGCGATATCTATGGGGATCGAAAGATTATCGCTGATGGCGTTATTCCCCAGGAATTGATTTATTCAGCGAGTGGATTTCTCAAGCCTTGTATGGGGTTAAAACCGCCGCAGGGGATTTGGTGTCACATTACTGGTACGGATTTGATTCGCGATCGCGATGGGAGCTGGTATGTATTAGAAGACAATCTCCGGTGCCCCTCTGGAGTTTCTTATGTACTAGAAAATCGACGGGTGATGAAGTCTACATTTCCGCGTCTATTTGAGAAGATGCAGATCCGCCCTGTCGAAGATTATGCGAGTCGGTTGCTGGAAACTTTGATGTATTTAGCCCCAGAATCCACCCTCGATCCGACGGTAGTGGTATTGACTCCAGGTATTTATAATTCCGCCTATTTCGAGCATTCCTTTTTGGCACAGCAAATGGGCGTGCAATTGGTAGAAGCCAGAGATCTGACGATCGCGAATGGTTTCTTGCAAATGCGGACGACGAAAGGCTTACAGCAAGTCGATGTCGTCTATCGGCGGATCGATGATGACTTTATCGATCCGTTGACTTTTAGGGCTGATTCTACCTTGGGAGTGCCCGGATTGATGGATGTTTATCGGGCGGGAAAAGTCGCGATCGCCAATGCGCCAGGGACGGGTGTAGCCGATGATAAAGTGGTGTATGCTTATCTACCCGCGATCGTCAAATACTATCTAGACGAAGAGCAAATCATCCCCAATGTGCCTACCTATGAATGTTGGCACGATCGGCAACGCGAACATGTACTCGCAAATTTAGACAAATTAGTTGTTAAAGCCGCAGGTGAATCGGGCGGCTATGGCATGTTAATCGGTACTTGTTCCACGCCTCAAGAGCGAAGCGAATTCGCCACCAAAATTACCGCCAATCCCCGCAATTACATCGCCCAACCTACCCTTTGTCTATCGCGAGTACCTACCCTCCTCCCCGACGGTATTGATGGGAGACACGTCGATTTACGTCCCTATATTCTCAACGGGAAGGATATCTATATCAATCCCGGCGGCTTGACGCGAGTAGCTTTGAAAAAAGATTCTCTAGTTGTCAATTCGTCTCAAGGTGGTGGTACCAAAGATACATGGGTCGTTTGTTAGTAAATCTGTAGGTTGGGTTGAAGAATGAAACCCAACTGTCTCAGCCAGCTATTTGTGAATGTTGGGTTTCGCCTTCGCTCTACCCAACCTACAACTCAAAACCCAATCCTCAAGCCTTGCCCCTAAAGCTAATACCTAATACCTTCCCCTATGCTAAGTCGCGTTGCCAACTCGATCTATTGGCTCAATCGTTATATCGAACGAGCTGAAAATATCGCCCGATTTGTCGATGTCAATTTGAATTTATTACTCGATAGTGTCGTAGTAGACGATCGCCAGTGGGAACCGATTGTGATTACTACTGGCGACTTAGATATTTTTCGCAGTCGTTAT
>JBBRVB010000233.1:0-6811 GCA_038247275.1 Chroococcales cyanobacterium | reverse complement strand
TGGTAGCAAAGGCGGTCGCTGGTGTCGGGGTGACGGCAACACGATCGGTTTGATAGATATATTCTTTTTCTGCCAGACCTGTAGCTAAGTTATACTGGACGATCCGCGAATTCGTGCCAGTCGTGGCAGTCGCGAGTGGGCCATCCTGGAATAAAGAATTTTCGGTGGCTGTATATAGCGTCTGGCGATCTGGGGAGATCGTCAGGCTCTCAAAAGCGGCATTATTTCGCACGCCAGCAGTCTGGGTATCGGCAGCATCGACGATGCCATTACCGTTGGTATCCTGGACTTTGGGTAAAAATTTGGTCGGTACGGTTAAAGAGCGAATTTCTTGTCCGGTGGCGATCGAAAATTCCTTAATAAAGGGGTTCGTCACGCGACCAGCAGCCGGATTTACTTCACCTTCAGAAGATATAAACACCGTCCCATTCCCAGAGAGGGCGATCCCTTCTGGATCGAGACTATTGAGGGCGAAAGTATTGCCAGCCAAATCTTTGAGGGCGGTAACGCCTGTAAAATTCACACCCGTAGTCGCCAGCGAATTCGGATCGAGGGTGAAGTTGTAAAATCGGGCGGGGCCAAATTGAGATCGATCGTCAGAAATCCCATAGTAGCTCTTGCTGGTAGGATCGTAAGCGACCCCAGATAGACCGCCCAACGGCACATCTACGCCATTAATTTTACCCGCAGCACCTGTGGGCACTAACCCCGTCGGGAATGTCTTTTGACCGACGAAACTGGCACTAAAAGTAGATCGATCGTCCAAAGATATTTCAAATACGCCGACTGTCTTACTAACTTCTGCCGCAGTCACCAACAGTGGCTTACCCGTGGGACTATCCGCCGCCGAAATAAAGGTCAACCCTTCGACACCAATATCTTCAGGCGGGTTCAGATATTGAACGAATTGCGGCTGACTGGGATTGGTGACATCGTAGACGATGACATCGCCAGTGCGCTCTAGACCGATAAAAGCATAAGTGCGATTGTTAATGACCCCGACGACGACACCTTCAGGTTCTGGCCCCTTATTATCGCTCCGATTATCAAAACTAGCAGCGGTGCCATCTGAGTTAAAGCTAGTCGGGGATAGAGTTGCGGTAATTTGTTCTAATCGATCGCCGCTGTCGTAGATTTGCTTGCCAGTAGCATCCCAAATCGAGAACGAACGTGCGCCAAACGACTCGATTCGATCGAAATCGCCATCACCATCGGTATCGCCAGTTGCTCTACTCACCGTCAACCGACCCAAATTAGCATCTTGCTTGAGCGTTGCAGCGTTGGGGAATTTAACCGGATCTAAAACATAGCTAGCCGCGCCGACTCGCACCTCTTCACTAAAGCCAGTGTAATCGCGAGCGTCGCCCTCATTGGCAGTAATATAGTAAGCCTGACCCGCGATTGCAAAACTCGCGATCGCATCTGGTTGATAAAGTCCGAATGCTGGTTGATTTTGAATATTAATTTTGCCAGTAGTAGCGGTAAGATCGCGATCGCTAGCATCGATGCCATTACCTGGGAGATTGTAATTTTTCGCTCCCAGCGGCACAATACTGGTAATCTTGCCAGTGGCGATATCCAAAATCGCGATCGCGTTATTTTCTTGCAAAGTCACCCAAGCTGTCAAACCATCGGGCGATACGGCGATGTATTCTGGCTCCAGATCCTGCGCCACTGTCGCCCCTGGTGCCGTAATTCGCACGCCGGATGCTTTGAGTACCGCCGCCTGACTATTAAAACTCGTAAAATCTGCCGTCTGGACTGTCGCCGCAGCCACACCACCCACCAGATTGATGATGCTCACCGAACCTTCAGGATCGACGGAATTGGCCTGCCCATAGCTATTGGGTTCGCCTTCATTAGCGACTAATACCTTAGTGCCATCGGGCGTAAAAGTTAACATATCCGGCAGCGAACCCACTGCTACCGAGTTCAAAAATGCACCACTCGCGGCACTATAAAAACTAACTCGTCCGAGTAACTGTGCTTTAGTAGTTGTGTCCTGAATCGCATAGGCTACCGCCACAATCCCATTTTTGGCAGCGACACTATTCGGCATCGCCTGGGTACCTGCGGGCGGTACAAATCCAGCCAGTAACGAGCCATCAGCCGAGACAGCACCCTTGTTACTAATTTTCTGAATTTCGATCGTCGATCCAGCAACTACAAATAATCGATCGCTAACAGCATCGAAAGCCGTAATTTCAGCTCCATTCGTACTGACAATACCGCCAATTTTCTGTAAAGGCTCGGTGTTCATGATGATTGTTTGAAGTTTTGGTTAGATATAGAAGTTGGGAGGGCTGGGGTAGGGTGTGGGGAAAAGAGATTGAGTTTTACCCTTTACCCTTCACCAAACAGCATGGGTTTAGAGCCTCCTGCCTAAAGGTGCGACAGTTATTATTGGGGAGTTTAAATCTCCCCAGTAACAACTTCGCTGTCAACTGTCAACTGTCAACTGTTTAACCTATCCCCTAATTAATTAAGCAAAGACAAATTGACCAGCATTACCAGGAGTCAAACTGCTAGATTGAATACCAATGAGTAAGGCTAAAGATTTACCGCCAAAATCGATCGAGGTATCGGCACCGATTTGAGTTAATTTGAGGGTAGTCGAACTAATCCCCAAACTCTTTGCTCCTTGAATCCCGATGACATCGGTACCGATCTGGAAGTCCAGAATGGTATTCGCAGCCGTTGGAATCTCGGCATTAGCAATCCAAAACTGGTCGGCACCAGCACCGCCAGAGAGGAAGTTACCGCCACCGCTACCGACAAATAACTTATCGTTACCGTCGCCACCTAAAGCACGTCCGTTGGTACCGAGGAATAAAGTATCATTGCCAGCACCAGCCGAGATCCGGTAGTCTTTGGCATCAGTAGCATCGATGAAATCGTCACCAGCTTGACCGAAGACCCGATCGGAATTACCGACGAAGATCGTATCCGCACCGCTACCAGCATCAATCCGGTTATTACCAGCTAGGGCACCGGCGATCGGCACATCCACCTTATCGTTACCAGCACCCGTAAATACCAAGTCATTAACGCCATCAAAGCCTTTAGTCAGCCCAGCCACTAAATCATCAGCACCAGCAGTTCCAGGTACCAGGGTTTTGCGGCTGTCAGTGCCGAACAGGGTTTTGTACATCAGGCTATAAATCTCGGTATTATCGAGCGTGCTGGGCAGTTTGTCAGCATTTAAACCATAGGCTTTGGAGACGATACTGCCAGGGAAATCTGGCGTACCCACCCAATTCACGACAAAGTTACCCATCGGGCCATCGATGCTATTCTTTGCGCTGAATGGTTTCCAAGGGAATTCAGCACTGGCGGTGCTACCATTAGCACCATCAAAAAAGGCACGGTTGGTATTGGTAGTGGTGGGGTTCACGCCAAAGAAAGGAACTTGAGTCTCGCTATCTTGAATCGTGGGGGCGGTAGTGATATTTCCCGCTGGGCGATTGTAGGGAGCGTACTGGAATACCTGCAATCCACCCGCATCGCTATCCGCCGCCGTAATCACCAAGGTGTTGGGGTCTTGGGTATCGACGTACTGCTTGGCGACACCAATTGCCGCATCAGCGCGGCGGACGGCTTCGATCGTCCCCGCCGCGTTATTATTATTGGCGAAGTTGTCGGTACCTTCTTCTTCCAAAGCTACGAAGAAACCATCAGG
Organism: Chroococcales cyanobacterium; assembly: GCA_038247275.1. Taxonomy (GTDB): domain Bacteria; phylum Cyanobacteriota; class Cyanobacteriia; order Cyanobacteriales; family Chamaesiphonaceae; genus Chamaesiphon. The sequence continues at coordinate 3,132 of JBBRVB010000233.1, read as the reverse complement.
ATCGCGTTTGAGAATCTTTAATGATGCCTCTAACATTTCGGCAACAGTTGGAGCCGTGGCGACGTACAAGGGTTGCGGATTGGCAGTATTTAAACCTAGTGCTTCTTCGGTGCGATCGTCAAAGGTATGAATCGCCGCAAACACACCCAGGATCTTCGTTGGTGGGTTGGTGCTATTGACCGCCTGATTCATTTGGTCTTCGGTGTATACTACTGTATAACCCAAAGACTTAGCCAAATCGATTAAGTTGGTCGTCGGACGACGTTCTGCACGACTTTCGGACGCATCGATCGCCGCCGTAACGTGAAATCCGGTTGTACCTTTGGGTAGCATATATAGCTCCCCACCACCAAAAATCACATTAGTCCCAGAACGAACTACCTGTTCGATGATTTCGGCGTATTTATCCCGCGCCCGAATGTTATCACCGGAGCGATTGGTGGTTTTGGCAGCAAAAGCAGCAGAACCAGGCTCGGCTAAATGTCCCGACTGAATCAGAGCAGTAGCTTTACCAGCCTCGATCGCTTCTTCTAAGATTGTCTTGCCTACATTGCCCGAAGCTGGCACTACAGTAGAATTATCTTCTTGTAGACCAAACGACTCATTAAAAAGCTTGGTGCCAGTGGCGTGCGTCACCGCACCCGCATTGGAAGTCCCCGTCAACCGGTTCTCCATGTGTCCCAGGTAGACCCCTGCATTGGACATATTATCCCAATTCAAGCGTCCATCTGGTCCCCGATCGACATTCCGCAATGCCATATAGTGGGAGGGACTGGTACCATCGGGATGGATGAAGATGACATTCCCAGTATCTTTAGTTGCGGCTGGAGCCTTGATGGGAGAGGGATTGCGCGAGGTGAGTTCTTTCTCGAACAATGTCTCGTACATCAACTCGTAGATGACCGTATTATCTACGGTAGCAGGTAGTTTATTCGAGTTGAGACCGTGAGCTTTGGAAACGATCGAACCACTAAAATCAGGTGAACTAGCCCAAGCAACTGCAAAGGGTAATACATCACCATTAGCATCGGGAGCGGAGAGGAATGGTAGTGTGCCAGTTCCAGTTCTGCCGTCTAGGGGGATCGGACGGGGGGTAGTTGTGGGGTTATTATTAATCGTGCCGACAGGGGTAGTCGCACTCGCTACATCAACTACCTGCAATCCACCCGCATCGCTATCGGCGGCGGTTAAGAGTAAAGTATTGGGATAGCGATCGATAAAGTCTAGAGCGACACCAATTGCTTTATCCGCCCGCAGCGTGCCTTCGATCGTCCCAGCGGCGTTATTGTTATTACCAAAGTTATCCGAACCCTCTTCTTCCACGATCGCGATCGATCCATTTTTGAAGTTGGGGTGTTTCTCCATCAACTTTTGGGTGACATCGAGCATCTCGCCAATTGTCGGAGCCGACTCTGCATACAATGGTAAATTGCGTTGAGCTAGAACTTCCTCTGGTCGATCGTTGAAAGTATGAATCGGGGCAAATACACCCAATACTTTAGTCGGCGTTGTGGGGTACTTCTTGGGATCGAGCAGGTCGTTAAGTTGTTGCTCGTTATAAACTATCGTGTAGCCAGCTTTTTTAGCTAGTTCGATTAAGTTTTCTTTGGGACGGACGATCGAACTGGTACTGAGTGCGTCATATTCCGCCGCTGTACCATGAAAGCCTTTTTCACCGATGGGAATCAGGTTGAGTTCCCCACCACCCATGATGAAGTTCACCCCAGAATTAATCACCTGTTTGGCGATTTCTGCTTGTTGAGAGCGGGGGACAGTCCGGCTCCCATCTGGGTTGACAATATCATTTGTTTTAGCAACAAATGCCGCTGTACCAGGTTCATAAATAGCACCGGATTGAACCAGTGCAGTTACTTTACCTGCATCTCTGGCTTCTTCGACGATCGTTTTATTGGTGCCAGATAGAGAGCGAATAGGGGTATTACCCTGCTCAAAGCCGAAGGATTCGGCATAGACTTTTGCACCTGTAGCGTGAGTGATAGCACCACCATTGGATGTACCGCCTAGCTGATCTTCCATGTGACCGAGATAGACACCCGCTTTGTCGAGTTTGTCCCAGTTTAGTCGTCCATCAGGACCAACTTCGAGGAACCGCGCCGCTCCGTAGTGGGATGGGCTAGTCCCATCGGGATGGATGAAGATAACGTGATTTCCGGTTTGCATAACGATCCGAATTTGGGTGATTGGTAAAAGATTGCGTGGAGTCGGTTACAAATGGTCTATGAGTACTTTTAATCCCATATTTCTACTACATATCGATCGAACTTAGGAGAGGGATCATCCCACTTTTTATTGTTTTTCCACATACTAATATCCCTGCAAGCCATATATCAGGAGATGCGGCGATCGAGATTATTGTATGTTTAGGAATTTTAAAAAGTGGGATGCTCCCCTTATGAGATCGATATAATTCAGAGAAATGTGATTCGATCGATACTATTATTTCTAAGCAAATATTACCATTCAAACCCAGATTGCCATGTCAAAAAGCGCACATCAAAAGATTAACGTTCGATTAAGGATCGATTAAAAATCCGAGAATTAAATGGCAGGCTTTGGCGGCTTTCAAAAACTGTCGATCGCATCCCAATTCATTTGAGTTTGTTAAAACGTAGCCATATTTACATGAGTATCAGCGATCGAATTGGCTATTATATACTCGATATCCCGATCTGATGGGTACGACAAAATCGCGCCAGATTTAACCACAGAACGTAGCATCACGAAACAGATCGCGATTCTTATTTCGAGAGGCGTTGCCAACGTAATGATGCTAGGTACTATATAGCAATCCTAAATGAGAAGCATAGATCTTTTTTCTTCTCTCTGCGCTCTCTGTCTTGTCTTGACGCACACAACCTGGAGGAGACCTCCAGGTCGATGCGTCGCTGATTCGCTAAACCCTACGTATGGCGAATCGCTGCGTCTCTGCGGTTCAAAAGATCTCAGCACAAAAATACTATTAAGTTTGAAGCTGAGTTAGGATTGCTATATCTACAGGCATAGTATTAGCGTCTGCTCCCACTCGTGCTGATAACTTCTCTTTTTCGGGAAATTTAAATGGTGTTAACGATACACCATCATTCTTGTTTTTTGCTGATGGTATTTCGACAG
>JBBRVB010000232.1:0-6850 GCA_038247275.1 Chroococcales cyanobacterium | reverse complement strand
GCTTTTGTAACAGACATTACATCTGTCTGCACCAAAGAGGAGGTAAGACTTTTGGCTAGAAGACGCAAACGAAAGAGTCGGAGACGGCAAGAGGGGCGGAGAATTTTAGAGCAGGTGCCACAGTTCAGCATTGAAAGTGGCTAAGATAAACCTGTTACTGCTGCACGTAAATATATCTTGTCTGAAGGGATCGCGCCACCAGCTCTGCTGCTGGTAAAACGTAACGAACACACGACCGATCGCTATTTTTGGGCAGAGAAAGGTTTATTTGGCGCACAATACGTCGAAGAAAACCATTTTCTATTCCCCAGTCTACGATCGCTAGAGCCAGAAACAGAAAGTCAGCAACTAATTACTGTTGGCAGCAGTACTTACTAGTTAAGCTGACTTCCTGGAACAAAAATCTCTATTTTTCACAATTGAGCACTTTAATGCGATGTCATTGAAGTGCTTTTCTATTTTATATCTTCGCGGGCACTTAATTTCAGTGCAGATTGAAATACTGCTAATTCATCCCGATGTCCGCTAATTTTAATCGTAGTTGCGGCTGGCGGATCGATGCTCCCTTCTACTTTGAGGCGAACTTGCTCGGTTCGCGACGATCCTTGCCAGTAAAACCAGCCTGCTAAGGGTGCAAATAGCACCAAGAGCAACAAGCCATTGCCAGCATCGGGAAAGAGCATCGATAGCACTAAGGAGAGGCACAGGGCACCGATTGCCGCCAAGCTCGTCAGCAAGACTGTGAGGAAGACACTAGGACGGACTAAGCCCTCAAATGTCACGATGTCAGTATCTGCCTCTACAGCAGCAATTTTGTAAGCACGCTCGGTAAAATAAGCATCGAGGCGAGGTAATAAGACGGCTTCTGAGTCGTTGGACTCTAGCACCATTTGCTCGATCCGATCTTTGGTCGAAGCGCGGATGAAGAAAAACAATCCTACAGCCAAGAGTAGGGTCAAAATGAATGTAGAAATGAGGACGGGATTATTCATGAATGGGTCATTCAGTTGACAGTTGATAGTTAATAGCTACCTCTTCCTAGAAGCAAGAGGATTTAAATAAGGAACAATCCTTGTCCACTAAACTCGATCCTCGATCGCGGTATAAGCTTGCTGATGCGATCCAGTGTAGATTTGGGTAGGACGGAAGATCCGATTTTCTTGAAGTTGTTCGTTCCAATGTGCTAGCCAGCCAGCGACTCTGGCAATCGCAAACACGGGTGTAAATAAATCCGTGGGAATGCCCATCTTCCGGTACACCAGACCCGAATAATAATCGACATTGGGATAAATTCCGCGTGCTCCCAAATACTCTTCCAAAACGCGCTCTAATTCCAAGGCAACGTCATAGTAAGGATCGTAACCAAATTTTTGAAATAATTGTTCGGCTAAATCCTGGAGAATGACCGCCCGAGGATCTTTGACACCTTTGTAAACACGATGCCCGAAGCCCATAAACTTGTGCTTGGGATTTAACTCTAGACATCGTTCGACATAGGGACGGACATTGGCGACAGAACCGATGTGCTCCAACATCAGGAGTGTTTCTTCATTCGCGCCACCATGCAGCGGTCCAGCCAGCGTACCGACCGCTGAGGCAATCACCGTGTAAGGATCTGCTAGAGTCGAAGCAGTGATCCGTGCGGAGAAAGTAGACGCATTCATCGTATGTTCGGCATGGAGAATCAGACACACATCCATGACTTTGGCGACGAGCGGATCGGGTTCTTTTTCTGTCAACATATAGAGAAAGTTGGCAGCATAGTTGAGATCGTCGCGTGGCAAGACGGCATCATTACCTTTCCGCATCAGTTGAAATGCCTCCACCATCGTCGGAATTTTTGCCAGCAATCTAATAATGGCTTGACTGACGTATTCAGGATTGGGCAAGGTATGGCGCGAATAAAATAATCCTAATGCGGCGGCTGAGGCTTGCAGCGCATCCATTGGGTGTCCGGTTTCGGGAAAACATTTCATCATGTCTTTGATCCGATATTTGATCCGGCGATGGGAGTAAATCTCGCTCGAAAATTCGGCAAGTTCGCTATGCGATGGTAATCTACCCCAAATTAGCAAGAACGCTGTTTCGACAAAGTTACTGTGCTTGGCGAGGGCTTGGATGGGGATGCTGCGGTATTCTAAAACACCTGCTTTGTCACCTTGCTCGGTAGTTTGAATCCCCACATAACTAATGCTCGATTTGGCAGCAGGAACTCCTTCTAATCCAGGTCTGTATTCAGGTTTGCGATCGCCTTCTGTCATAACATTTACGAATTAGCTGAGTTTGTTTTGAGTAGCTGGTATGAATAATAATACCTTGTTAGGGAGTAGAGGGATGGGGGGTAATGGGTAATGGGTTTCGATCTGTGTCGAGCGATATCGATCTGAAATTAAGTATGGTGGTTGAGATGCAATCGGTATCCAGTTGATTCACTACAGAGCTGGCAATATGCATTTACCCATTACCCATTACCCATTACCCTCTACTCTCTACCCTCTCCCATCTACTCCCCAGCCAAGCGCAAATAAGCTGTAGCCAACGCATCGGCATCGCCGACATTGCCAGGGAAGAGGATGACGGGGAGATCGGGGAATTGGGGATGAGTGGACGGGGTGACAATTGCCGAACATCCGGGGAGGATCTGACCGAGTAATCTAGCTGTAGATAGGGCTAGACCTTTGCTGAGGGTGTCATTGGAAGTGATCCCACCCTTGCTAATCAAAAAGCCGAGATCGGGGGGGAGAGAGCGGATAACATCCATTAGCAGTGCCGAGACTGCTTCGCCAAATTGCAGGCGGGCTTGAATACTGTCGAAGGTGAGTTCCTGACGACTGGTGTAGATAGCGGGAGTATTGCCAGCCGCGTGGCTGCTGCGAATCTGCTCTAAGATCGATGCTAATAGCCCAGCTCTCATGGTGGCATTGTCGGTGATGAGTTGAGATACATCGATTTCGATGCCCACAATTCCCGAAGCTTGGAGGAGCTGGGTGAGTTGCTCGGTAGTTTTTTTGACATGGGAACCGATAATAATTGCCCCGGGTTTGCCATCGCGGACGTATTTGGACATTTCGGTGGCGGGAATCGGTTGGGGACCTAAATTGGCTAACGAAGTCAGAATACTGGCACCACTGCGAAATAGGAATTTTTTGCCCTGACTGACAGCTTCGAGAATATCAGCGGCAAACCTATCAAAATCAGATTGCTGTTCGCCATCGACGACACAACATCGATTGCGCTCTAATTGCATCAATCGATCGAGACTACCACTGCGGACTTCAGCGAGCAAAAATTGTACCACGCGATCGGCAGGAATTTGACCGTGAGTTTTTTCGGCGACATAATCGGGCAAATAACTATGACTGTAGGCAAATACCGAGTCCCGCGCAAACTCAGTTTTGTGAACTGGAGTCTCGACTCCATCAACGATCAGATAATGGATACTATCGCGGGTAATTCTTCCCCCTTCAAAAAAGGCTGGCATCAAGAAATGAGCGTCAAAGCCACCTAACTGAGCGGCAATCACGTCAGTCTCGATCGGGTAATGTCCCCGTAAGGTAGAATCCGATCGACTCACGACTAAAAAGTCGGTAATCTTGAGTTCGGCAAGGGCGATCTTTAAATTTCGACAAACTTCCTGTGTTACGGCGGCGGCTTGAGTGGGAGTCATCGCCCGCGTGTTCGTCAAAATGAAGAAAATTGGGACAGTATCAGCCAGCCCCAGCTTCAATGTTGGCACGTCCCACTGAGTCAAGAGGAGACAACTATGAACTGTTTGCGATCCCGTCGGGTCGTCATCGAGGACAATGATTTTAGGTTGACTAGCCATAGTTAATTTGCGATCGATGATGTTTGCCTGTGTCATCAATAATATCGCTAACTTGTTTACCAATCCACACAACACTCAAAACTCGCCACTCGCTGGCGACAATCTCGATCTGGGGCTTAAAATTCTAGAATTAAGTTACCATTCATCCAACTAGTGACGCTGGCTACTTTTCAATAAATTACTAGTCATTATCGATCGAGTTTGATTACATATTGAAATCAATCACATGTTTAAAAATTATTGGTATGCCGTCGAGTTTAGCAATCTCATTTCTACTAGCCCCAAATTACTAAAAATACTCGATCTAGAAGTAGTCCTCTACCGCACATCTGACGGACGGATTCAGGCGATGAACAATACTTGCGTCCATCGGGGTGCCGCACTTGCCAATGGATCGATCGACGGTAATTGTATTGTCTGTCCTTATCATGGTTGGCACTATCAACCAGATGGGATTTGTGTCAAAATTCCGGCAAATTCACCGACGGCATCGATCCCCAAGCAAGCCAGAATGACTACCTATCCAGTCCGCGAACAACATGGCTGGATTTGGCTATTTATTGGTGATGGTGAAGCGATCGAGTTACCCATTATTCCCAACTTTCCCCAATTAGAATTAGGTGACTTGAGGGCGATTCAGGGTGAATTTAGTTGGAATGCAAATTACGAACGAGTCCTCGAAAATGGCTTGGATTTTGCCCACGCGCCTTTCGTTCATGCGGGAGCTTTTGGTAATCCCAAACTCCCAGAAATTGCTGAGTTAGAAATCGAGCATTATCCAGGTGGTGCTAGTGCTACTGTCAGCCTTGCCGCCACCCCACCCAAAGGATTGTGGAAGTTCTTAATTAGAGGTGAGCGCGCACCAATTAAAACCAGAACGGGATTCTGTTTACCCAATCTGACATTTCTGGAAGTTTATCTGCCTTTTGGTAAACTAATAATTTGGACGGCACACGTCCCGACGATCGAAACTTTACCCGGGAACATCGAGCGGCATACTACCGTCAGTAAATGGATAAACTTTCGCACTTTCTTTAAAGGCAAATGGGCAGATCGTGACGCATTCGATCGCACGATTAAAATCTTTACACAAGACAAACCAATCGTCGAATCTCAGCAACCCCAAATTATTCCAACCGATCTGCAATCCGAACTTTTTGTCGCCGCCGATGCTCTCCAGTTACAGTACCGAAAACTCCGCCAACAAATGTCTAGGTAGCTAAATCTACCAAAGCGTTGGGCTAAATAGGTGATTTGCGATCTAAATTTCCACTCCTAGCTCAGAAACTTAAACTTTAGTGACATAGGTTACAGTTATTCCCTGTCTGCGTGCCATAATTGGGATATTAGAAATCATCTGTGACTAGTAATATGTAAACGAAGGAGGATTGGTGAGTATGTTTGAAAAGATATTTCTGGCGATCGCGATCGCCTGCTCACTATACTTAAATATTCAAATCAAACCACAACCAAGAATACTTGAAGCTGGTATCGACCATCCAATCGAGATTTTGCATCAGCATCAAGCGGTAGTAATGATAACAATTTAAATATAGTTAAAAAGTCAGGTTAGCAGCAATCAATGAATTGCCACTAACCTGGCTTTGTGTGAGAGCACTAACGAATAGATCGATCGACTTACTCGATCGCCATTGGATTGCTTAACACGTTAATCTCCGAATTTAACCTATCTAAGCTACTAATAATCTAGAAAATTGACGACTACCTTTAGACGGAGATTATACCCGGTCAAAAGGTAGATTGAAAGATATTGTATTTATGCTTTGATGGGGCTGGATAGGGTCAGACCGATATCAGAAATTAAATGTCAAATCAGCCGATCGATATTTTAGTATTGAATGCGGGATCTAGTAGTTTCAAATCTAGTGTTTATCGATTGACCAATGAAGATCTACCCTTGGAGCCAGTAGCACCACTATGGACGGGGAAAATTAGCTGGAATACAGCTAAAACGGCAGTATTGAAGGCTAAAACTACCGCAGAGTCAGTCAGTATCGATCGATCGGGCACGAGTCGGGCTGAGGATATCCAGGAACTATTAAGTTGGATCTGGAGTGGCAAAACCCAGATTGTTCGGGATATCCATGAAATCGATATCGTCGGACATCGAGTAGTTCATGGTGGTAGCAAATATCGCCAACCGACATTCATCGATGATGATGTCAAAGCCGAAATCGATCGATTGTCGATGTATGCGCCACTGCATAATCCAGCTAATCTAATGGGGATTAACGCGATCGATCGCAGTGGTGCTCACGATCCGGCCGCTCACCTGACCCAAATCGCCGTATTCGATACGGCCTTTTTTCAAAATTTACCAGAGGTGGCTTATGTTTATCCCCTCCCCTATGAGTGGCTCGAACACGGGATTAGAAAGTATGGATTTCATGGCATCAGTCACCAATATTGCACCCAAAGAGCGGCGAAATTATTAGGACAACCCGCCCTAATCCGAGCGATTAGCTGTCATTTGGGAAATGGTTGTTCGTTGGCGGCGGTGAAATCGGGACGGTGCATCGGTACGACGATGGGCTTTACACCGCTCGACGGTCTGATGATGGGGACGCGGTGCGGATCGATCGATCCGGGGATCGTCCTCCATCTGTTGCGGGAAGGGGAGTATACCGTCACGGAACTCGATCGGATCTTAAATTTTGAGTCGGGATTATTGGGTGTCTCTGGGGTATCCAATGATATGCGGGAAATCGAGAAATCGATCGCGTCCGGTCATGTTCGATCGCGGCTGGCTCTGGATATATATATCGATCGATTGGCTGCCAAAATTGCGTCACTAATACCCGCTCTTGGCGGTCTAGATACCTTGATTTTTACTGGTGGTGTCGGGGAAAACAACTGCGGTATTCGGGCTGCTGTTGCCGCTAAATTAGCCTTTCTGGGGATCGAAATCGATCCTGCGCTGAACGAGATCGCGATTTCTGCCAATGGTGCGTCGTCAGATCTCGATCGCGATCTGGCAACAACAGGATCGCCGATTAGAGTACT
>JBBRVB010000231.1:0-6860 GCA_038247275.1 Chroococcales cyanobacterium | reverse complement strand
GACGGCTACAACTTATCCAGAGTTGGTTGCTGGGACTTGCAGATCGACATCGAAATGGTACTTGCCCTATCCAGCTTGCCAAAATTAGCAATCGCAGTCAGCTCGAATCCTTTGCCTCCATTTTTTACTGGCAAAAGGAAGGAGCCAAATCACTCGAATATCTGTATGCGGGATTCGAGCGCGGTCACGAGATCGCCCAAAAGTTGGGAACCATCGGCATCCATAGTGGTGACGCGGCTCTGGCGGCGGTGGAGCTGTTGGAAAGCTTAGGTAGTCCTGCTGCCCAACAGTCCGATCCGATTGGCGAACGAGTCGATGCACTGCGTCGCAAGGCGATTTATCAACAGGTGCCAGACTTTTATCCGACTCCAGGCGAAATCATCGAGCGAATGCTGCAATTAGCCAACCTCCAGCCCCATCACCACTGTCTCGATCCAGGGGGCGGAGCTGGCGATATTTGTCTGGCGTTGCGGGACTTAGGAGTCAAACATATCGACTGCTTCGAGCTAAACGCGGGTTTGCTTGAAGCCCTGATCCTACTTGGCTTTCCGCTGCTAGGACGAGACTTTCTGGCTGCCACCCCCTGCCCGATTTACGACCGAATTTTGATGAATCCGCCCTTTGGTAAAGATGCCCACATCGAGCATGTTCGCCATGCTTACGATTGGTTGGCTCCTGGCGGGAAGCTGGTTGCGGTGTTGCCGCTCGAACATCCTAGCCGCATCAAAAAGCGTCGCCAGTTTTCGGCGTGGCTCGATGAATTAGGAGTCGAGCGTTATCCCAACCCACTAAAATCCTTTGCTAAAAGCGACCGTTATTGTGCCGTCGAGACGCATTTAATTCACCTATGCCGTTGATATCTTATGCAAAATCCTTTCCAGTACAAAACCAGATTTGGCTTGCATCGAGCAACTATCCGAGCGATGGATGAGCTATCAACAACGAAAAGAGCTTGGTGGATTTGTCAGGCTCTTTTTCACTGTGACAAAGAGTTTCCTGACTTCTCGGAGCAGTTAAGAGAACTAATTTATAGACCCGCAACCTTGGAGGACTTGACTCGCTCGAATGAGCTGAAAAACTAATCGTTAATAAATAAATTCTCCCAAACAAAGCCGACCTGTCTTCCTATAGTTTGCAGGTTGGCTTTGTTCGTACATTAATTAAAATCGCACTATGTATGCAGCAACAGCAACGATTTCTGTAGCGATCGAAAAGCTCAAAAAGTTTCCAGGTGGTGTGGAAGAACCGTTATTGATTGAGGCACAATCCGAACTAGAGATTGCTCTAAATCTCCTTGAATACCGCTGGAAGATTTGGAACTCTATATTTTGGAAGAGAAGTAATGCGGCAAGTAAACGCAGCGTTAGAGCTAAACTAGATGGGTTAGCTTTCGATGCTCTAACTGGAGTAATTAATGCCGGAAAACTTCTCAATCGATATGTAGGTATGGTTGGTATTCTAGCTGAGAATGCTTTGCTCTGGAGCGAAATTATTCACTGCTTACATAATGCCTATCGTTGGATATCTTCGGATTATTACTACGATTGCTTGTGCAAACAGTTGAAATTGTCAATAACTCTAGAATCTACCTGATTGGTGCTTGTCATATCCCCAATATCCAAGCGGATTTTTAACAGTGCGAATCCGTTGACTCTTAGTCTGCCTTCGGCAATCGCCATCCGCTCAAAAACGGAGCCGATTGATGTCGGAGGTTTCGGCTGTTAAAAACCGCAGCCTCCCCTGACAGGGGCACGGGTTTAATGATTCTGGTACCCAGGAATTTAAAAAACTACGATCCCGAAACGGAACTTGTAGTGTTCTCTTGCCTACCCCCTGAACTTCCCCAGTCGATCGCTACGCTCTTGTCCGAACATACGGTTTTGTATGTCATTACCTATCAATATAGTTTTGTTAACATTTATAACTAATTAACTAACTAATTTTACTCGATCGAACTCTACTAGATGCGAAGTTGAGCAGTCGCGATCTCTGAATCTATGACCCTGCGGGGCGGCTGGTTTTTGACTTATGACGCGGACGACTGCCAAAGCGAACATCAGAAAATTGCTAGTGTCCGCCTCATACAGTCACCGCTACGCTAAAACCAGCTATTAACGTGACTTTATTGTCAAAGTAACCTGCCAACTGTGCGGCAATGCTAGCATCGATATGAAGTCTGCCTTCTTTGAATGCTAAGTAAAGCGTCCTGAGTCATGCCTAATTGGGTACTCAACCGATCGATACTCAGATTCAACGGCTGCATAAAGTCAGCTTGAAGGACTTCCCCTGGATGAATATTTGGTAAACAGTTGCGTCTAGATCCCATGCCAAAATCTCCTACAATATCGACTTCAGTTGCCTCATCCGGCTGTATCCAAGTAAATTGAATTCGCCATCGAGCGTTGATGGCTAGACTGTATTTGTTAGAGTTGGATGAAAGCCGATCTAGGCAACCAATGATTTGTAGATCGCCCATTGATGTTGCGGCATTAATGATTCTCAGCTTGCGAAACGCATCAACTTGAATGCTTCGTGGATATTTTAGAGATACCCTGCTCCGAAAGATTGACTCAGTTCCTTTGGACTTGAATCTAGTTATCATAACATTGACAAACGATAATATTTATCGCTCTCTAATTGTTTTAATCTAAGTCAAAGATAGAGATTTGAATCAAAAATTACTATAATTACTTAGGCGATAATTCTATAATAGAAAAGTGTGATGACTAAATTAGCCATCACACCAAGAAAATATTTTCAATGACTATTATAAATGAAACTACGTGGAGATCGCGTACCTGGTAGGAGCGGTACTCTTTGCCAACGCACCAAGAAGAAAAAGCTACAAAACGGACAGATACAAGAATATCCATTGGTAAGCATCGAGCGTGAGGCGCACAACGTCTTGCATTGGTTTTGGCACCTCACTTACAAGCAAAAGGAACCAGATGGCAAGTACAAATCGCATACCGTCTCCGTTCGACCGGAACAGGTGGCAGCAGTACAAGTGCTAATTGCCGGAAACGCACAGCTAGAAGTGGTTTTGAGCTATCTTTACAGTTCCAAGTAATTACTTGGAACTATTTTAAATTGCTTAAATTGACACTAGTAACCAGTTTTAGCTATTAACAGTATGACTGAATGCGATCTTTATTCGCGATCGATAGTTAAGTAAAAGCATTGATAGATATAGCTTTAGCCTCATTTAACTAGTTCCAAGTAATTACTTGGAACTAGTTAAATGAGGCTAATCGCTATCCCACAGGGATTTGAGCTTCCTTTGAGCCAATATATTAATGGTAATATATTGTGTATATTTGAGGCTAGGCAACGTTTATGAGTAAATTGAATAGTTCCAAGTAATTACTTGGAACTAAGCTAAGGTAGAACGCGAACCGATCGCGTTCAATTGCGATCTCAAAATAATTCTGGCAGTTTCCGATATTCTGCCAGAGTTTCATCCAGCGGCTCGATGAATGCCCCGATTACCTGCATTACTGTCATCCGCGTTTTGGGAGCTAACCGCGTGGCGGCGACCATCAGCGATCGATGTTTGCTTCGATCTGGCAAGGTGTAGACGAGAGTGGACATCTCTAATGGTTCGAGTACCGCAATCCGCTTTCCATATTTGGTTAACGTCTGCATCGTTTTGGTGGTCATGCCTGTGGTGAACATATCGTACCATTGCTGCTGGGAAATAGTCATCGGTAATAGAAACTGTACCTTGACGTTCTTTGCCATTAATGGCTCTAACTCTTCTACCACCCGATCTGCTTCCCAGGCATCAGTGGGAAGCGTTTGCCAGTAGTAGGTATCGTCGATCGATCTTACTCCCGATGAGACGAGGTAATCGTTGAATTTCTCCGGCACTAGGTCTAAGATGATTATTGCTCCCCTTTCATCCTCTAGGAGCTTGTCAAAATCAGCGGCATCACACGCTTCAAAATCGGCAGTAATCAGCTCGATCCCGTATGACTTCACCAAGCTCTCGATCGCTTTGACGCATAGATCGGTGTATCTGTTGTCGGGCACTAAATGTAGCATCAAAAATATCCCGTACTTTTAATAGTAGCGAAGCTCCGTTCTAACCAAGTTTTCAAGCGGTAAACCAACCGCTTGTTGGTATCGGGATCGGTGAGAATTTCGCCAAATGTAAGGTTCTCTTTTTGGATGCGGATCGATAACTCTTCTGAAAGCACTACTTTATCGATGACAATTCCCTTCAGTTCTTTGCTGGCAATCATCTGATTGAGTTCTGGATTGACTAAGCCCAGCCTGTAATTCTCCCACTGGCTACTGCTGCCAATACCCTTATTGACGACCAGACAGTATTGTAAATCTGGGTATTTGTACATGAAGTTTTCTAGTAGACTTAATGATTCATAAGAGCCGTCAGATACCCAGAACATGACAATTTGAGTGTTGGCTGTACTCATGGCAAGATCGGTTTCATCTAACCAATGACAAAGCCCTAACTGGGATTGAGATGGTAACGAAATTATCGTATTGTCGCTAAGTTCAACTACTTCCGAAAGCTTATCTCGACTCTTAGTATCATCAGGATTATTGCTTAATAATATTTGGTGCGAGAGTAATTTATTAAGTTGACTTCGATCGCTTCCTTTAAATTCTTCAGCTTGTTCGATCGGCTCGAACACTTGACGATCTTGAATATGCACGGATAACCACTGTTGGTAAATATCCTTGAGATATGCTTTGGCAACGTTGGGCGTAGTTTTATCTAAATCGAGGATTGTCGGATTGAAATCTAGTTGCAACAATAGCTCAATGAGGATATATGTAAACCAAGTCTTCCCGACACCACCCTTTTCCCCACCTACAATAAACAAACGTTTGAGAATTTTTAACTGCTTGGTAGGTTTCGCGCTTGCCTCTGCTTCAGTTCCGTTACCTGCGATAGATTGCGTGGTTGCTTCACTCATTTAATATTTCCTGTTTAACTAACTTCTAATTTTGAACTTATCCAGTTCCACAAGCTATAAATATCAGCAAATCGCTCTTTACTGACAGTTTTAAATCTAAGTTTTTCGGGCATACTTATTGCTAAGTGAGTACGCAGTTGCGATCTATCTTCTTTGACAATCTTAGTTTGTAGAAATGCTTTGAAGTCTTCATCTAAGTACTCTATGGTACCTCCACCCATTAAGATTAGATTGGATTCAGATAGCATCATCTCACTCAGCCAATCCTTTATTTTATTTAAGTAATTAATTTTCTCCTTTTCAATGGCTTTGATTAACATGCCTACCTCAGTCGATCTATCTTCGCCTGAATTTTTAAGTAAGGAATTAAATATCAGTTCTGACTCGCTCTGATATTCAGTTAATTTTTGATTGAATGCTTCTAGTTCTAGCTTTAAATGCCCCCGATGCTCGTAATCGAATCCGCTGAAATCTTTGAGACTCTGTTGGCAATCGACAATTAGGCAAGTATATTTTGTTATTTGCTTTTTGAAGTAAGTGTAGTTAAATACTGGCTCGATCAGATCTTCGATCCGATATCCGGTCTTTCCTGCAATTTCTTTGAGTAAATTATGGAATCCCAAGTCTGAAGTTTGAGAGCCACCAACAGACCCGTAATTCGCAGTGAAAATACTAGTATTCCGAAATCCCACCATCACCACTGTAATTGTCGCGATTTCTTTCAAATTCAGCTCTTGTCCGATCAAGACTCCCATCCCTTCTGGAAAGGGTGACAAGCTCGATAGTTTAGGCTTAATTCTGCCTCTGGGAGTGATTAAATCCTTAACCGCCGCTCTCATCCGATCGACGATCGTCTGCTTGTGCTCCCACTCTGCTGGAGGTAATACAAATGCCAAAGACAACTCGAACTTCTCTGGAAGTTGAAACTTTTGGGCAAAGATACTAATTACCGCACAGGCTTTTTGGACGGCACTAGTAAACTTTAATGGCTTCACCTTCAAAGAGCTATTAAATTTCGTTGTTGCTAGGTTGCCCAGTGCGTAAGACTTACCCTCAATTGTGACCCAGCTTTGGTGTTCGCCAAAGTCTGGATCGCTTGTCAACAATGAATTATCATCAACTTCCACGCAATGAGGCGACATCGATAAAGTGACGCAATCTTCTCGCGTACCAACAAGACTACCGATCGCTTTGGTCGCAGAGGCACCAAAATCGACCGCTAACAACAAATGGGGTACTTTTTGCTTCATGGTATGCTTTGCTCGATCCCCGACCCTCGTGGGCAAGGCTGGTGAATGCTAGAGATCTAGGCTTAAAGAGTCAGAATCGCCACAAAAATCTTTGAGGATGTCATCATCATCGTCTGAGGTATTATCCATACTTTGCCGATTTTTACCTGTTTCCACGATAGCGACCGAATCCTGTACTGGTATCATCGTCGGTACTAACGGTTGTCGCTGTGGATAACTTACTACGCTCTCTAACACGATCGGTCCTAATCCAAACCTCATCAGCGACTGCGGCGTAAGCTGAATCTTTCGTTTGATGCGGTGATAATCCACTATGTAATTCATCTGTCCCCACAATGACTGTAAAGATTCTAAAATAGCTAGCTCGATATCTTCATCCGAGCTATTGGGATCTTCGGATAACGCGACTGCATAAAAGTGAGCTTTGGTTGCTGTGAGTACCTGTCCCTTTGCATCATTTGTGGACTTGAGATAATCAGCAAGGATAACTTGATCGGAGTCGGTGTCGAGAAACTTGACTGTAAATGCCGGATTCAATTTTTTATCTGTCATCGGAAATATGTTCACTAAAAATATTCGACCAGACCGACATTCTTTCTAATCATTGTAGCGATCGTCAAACATTCTTGACATGTAAATCTTTACTTTTCGTACCAATTGAGTGATT
>JBBRVB010000230.1:0-6872 GCA_038247275.1 Chroococcales cyanobacterium | reverse complement strand
TCCCGTCCGCGCATCAATCCAAACCGAGGGCGAATTTCATCGCGAAATTTACTTTGAATCTGGTAAAGATGCTGTGGTAATTGACGATAAGATTTAATCAAATCTCTGGCGACAGCCGTGACTACTTCTTCATGAGTTGGGCCTAATGCAACTTCCCGATTTTGCCTGTCGGTAAAGGCGAACATAATCCCTTCCGCCTGAGTATAAGTATCCCAGCGTCCCGACTGCTGCCACAATTCGGCGGGTTGCAACTGAGGGAGCAGACATTCCTGTGCGCCAGTGGCATCCATTTCCTCCTTGACAATCTGCCTAACCTTTGTCAATACGCGCCACATTAGGGGTAGATAAGCGTACAAGCCACTCCCAATCCGGCGAATGTATCCAGCCCGCAATAGCAGTTTATGGCTGGGGATTTCGGCTTCGGCGGGTTCTTCGCGGAGGGTGACAAATAAGCTTTTAGACAGTCTCATCGGAATTCTTCGATTGGTTCACTCGCCCTACAATAATAAGGCTTGACTATCGATATTATCGCAGGGTCGGGGTCGATCTGGATCGATTGGGAATTGGGATAATATTTATGAGGGAAGCACTCGAATTAATCTGATTCTACAATTGCTCAAATCCTAGTTCTGCGATCGAACGATTCGATCGACGATCGACATTAATCCTCTTACTACTGTTGTCATTTTTTTGGAACAGCGAGAAGCGATCTCGCTATTCGTCGGACTGACAACTACATGAGTTCGGCAAAATCTGAAGGAATCTGTTTAGTTCAACATTGGCTCTCGATCATCCACTTTAAAATACCCAAAATCCGCTCAACAGGCATAATCTGGTATTCATTGTCATCAATGGTCACATTTTTTTCCTCAAGCTTGAGAAATTGCCATAATCTACCACTGGTGACACTACCGTAAATAATCGGAATCGCCCTGCCTTTACTGAAGTTGAATAATTGCGCTGCTACCATCTCAGCGATGCACTGACCCAAACCTAGATCTAATTCTCCTCGTTTGGCATCTACCAACATCACTACAGGGGCTTGGATGAGATAAGGAGATGTCGATTTGCTCAAGAGGAAATCACAAAATCCATTGAGACCGAGATCTCGATCTACACTAAATTCCTCACCAGAGAATAGCTCAACCGAATTATGAACTAGCTTTCTGACTTCTAGCAATACTGGACTAATTAACAGTTCAGATTTAGCTTTTTCAGATCTAGCTTGTTGTGCTAATGGCAACCACTCGCTCAAAATAGCTGAGAATAGTTCGCTGGGAATGGCAACTGGTAAGTTCTCACAAAAAGGCGATCCAAAGAGATTTAGTTCAAATCGATCGGTAACGTCAGCTAACGTGAAGTTGTTGTAAGCCATATTTTTAGCCGATCGATCTACCCAAAAATTCTAGCACTTTACCGATCGGTACCCAAGACACTCACCAATAGAGCTTTTTGAGCGTGCATCCGGTTCTCTACTCGATCCCAAACGCACGATCGATTACCTTCTCTATTAGTTGTTAATCAGCACCCAAAACGCTCACCAATAGAGCTTTTTGAGCGTGCATCCGGTTCTCTGCTCGATCCCAAACGCGCGATCGCGTGCCTTCTCGTTAGTTGTTAATCAGCACCCAAGACGCTCACTAATAAAGCCTTCTGAGCGTGCATCCGGTTCTCTGCTTGATCCCAAACGCGCGATCGAGTACCTTCGAGAACATCTTCGGCGATCTCTTCACCGCGATGGGCGGGGAGACAGTGTAAGACGATCGAGCTAGGATCGGCGAGGGTGAGTAGCTCTTGATTGACCTGATAGGGCGCAAATGCGGGCATCCGGGCATCGGATTCGGTTTCTTGACCCATACTTGCCCAAACATCGGTATAGACTACTTGTGCGCGATCTACGGCTTCCTGGGGCGATCGAGTGACGATGACTTGAGTCCCATTAATTGCCGCGATCGATCTGGCGCGATCGACAAGCTGCGGATCGGGGGTAAAATTGGCAGGACACGCGATCGAGATATCCATCCCCACTGTCGCACAACCCAGCATCAGCGAGTGAGCCATATTGTTGCCATCACCTAAATAAGCAAGTTTCAATCCCGCTAATTGTCCAAAATTCTCTTGAATTGTCTGAAGATCCGCAAGTACCTGACAGGGATGCTCCAAATCTGTCAGCGCATTAATAATCGGCATCTGAGCATATTTTGCAAAAGTCTCTACATCCGTCTGCTCGAAAGTCCGAATTGCGAGTACGTCTAGATAGCGATCCAAGACCCTTGCCGTATCTGCAAGCGGCTCCCCGCGACCGATTTGCATCGCCCCGATATTGAGATCGATAACTTGTCCGCCGATCTGACTCATCGCCGCAAAAAAGCTCACCCGCGTTCGGGTCGAAGCTTTATAAAACAGTAGTCCTAGCGTTTTTTGACAGAGCGGTTTAATTTTACCTTGTTTGAGATCCGTAGCAAGTTGCAAGAGTGTGAGTGTCTCCTGGGTACTCAGATCTGTCATGCTCAGTAAATCCCGACCGGTTAAGCTCATGCGATCGACCCTCAGCCAAAAATAATAGATTCATCAAACATCGAGAGGCACAATCTTATCACAAGATCTAAATGGCACAAACCCCCAATTACAATTCTAGCAAGGGTAAAGAGATCCTCATTTTGAGGCGATCCCCCGATTTCTTGAAGAAATCGGGGGTGTTTTGCATTGGGCTAGGGAATGGAGGTCTGGATAGTATCTAGACTCTTCAAGACAGATGAGAGTTGGGAGTTAGAGAAATTTGTGTGTTATGTAAATAGAAAACCATACCCGAATTCGGCAACGTTAAGCAGATCGCTGTGCACATGCGGCGGTAAATCCATCGATCGCCAGTTGTGATGTCCCGGCAGCAGGGGTAAAATTAAATGTCAAGGGATTAGCTGGAGTCATTAGATAATGGATAAACAGCAAAATAGATGATGGATAAACAATCTCGATCGCACAATCAGTCAATAATTGATAATGTCTGTAATTACACGCAAAAACGCGATAGCTAGGTAGCTATCGCGAGAAAATAAGATAAGAAAACTAGGATGAGACGATCGTGCTGATGAAGAGTTACAGATTGGTAATAAAACCGACGATACCGTGTCCGGTCAAAACTTCTTGGATTAATAATGCAACGAAACCAATCATTGCTAGCCGACCATTGAGCTTCTCTGCGTAATCAGTCCAGCCAGCTTGAGGTCCCTCGGTAGTATACATTTTTGGTTCGATGGCGAAATTGTTTTCTCTGCCGTCGTTGTCGATGAATGTTTTACCTTGCATAATGAATTCCTCGTTCGAGTAGTGCTATAAATGTTTTTTGTGTAGACTAACAGATAAGTAGCTACTATGAGTTGTAACTACAGACCAGCGATGAAACCAACGATGCCGTGTCCAGTCAAGATTTCTTGGATTAATAGCGATACAAAACCAATCATCGCCATGCGACCGTTGAGGGTTTCTGCGTACTTAGTCCAGCCAGCTTGAGGGCCTTCAGTGGTGTACATTTTTGGCTCGATGGCGAAATTATTTTCTCTGCCGTCGTTGTCGATGAAGGTTTTGTTTTGCATAATCTTGTAACGCTATGAATATTTGCTTATGTAAACAAATATAACAATATCTTTACAAAAAGGCAAGCACTTTTTACAAATTAATTTATGAGAATCGAGCTATAATTTGCTCGATCGCTTACCCTGTCACGATTGTAAGCAGATTTAGATATTTCGATCGAGTACGATCGATCGCTCAATAGCCACTCAATTACTTATTACTACTGTGTTATGACCGATCGCCAACCCATCACCGTTAAGATCGAGCTGTTTGCGATCTACCAAGAAACTTTGGGGCAAAAGGAACTATCGTACCAATTCCCCCCCAATACGCCAGTGCAGGCGGTGTTAGACCGTCTAATTGTCGAACAGCCCCAATTGGCACAATGGCGCGAGGTGACGCGATTTGGCATCAATCTGGAGTTTGTCGCGCCGGAGACGATCGTTCAGGATGGTGATGAAATTGTCTTGATTCCCCCGGTGAGTGGGGGTTGAGCAGTTGAGGGTTAAGAGCGAATGATTTTGTTAAATTGAATCGATCGCGATTAATCGATCGTGATGCCTGGTAAGTGAATGCGCCACTGTCGATCGATTGCTTGCCAATGATAATGACTCAGGGGTTGAAGTTGGCGAGTAAAGACAGCCAGATCTAAGCCACTGCGCTGACAGCGATGGGCGATTTGCTCCAAGAACATCGTCCGAACAGCATAGTTGATGACTAAATCACCTTGAAGTAACATTAGTTCGATAATCGCGGCGAGTCGATCGATCTCCGTATCGATACCTGCGGCGATTGTATCGACAGCAAAATCACCAAATTCGGCAATATCTAGCGCGATCGGACGATCCGGTAGACTCCAAGATGCTAAATGTAGATCCCATTGAGTCCGAAAAGCTGGGAACTCCTGAAGAATAATCTCCATACAATTGGTACGATCGATCTGAATATAGTCCATACAATAATGGTTCTGATGACTAATCACTTAAATGAGGCGATCGCGCTGCTTCAGTCAGCTACCAAAAGTCTAACAGAATTAGCTGTCGTCCCCGTGGAGCAGCAACCATTACGAGAGACTGTGGCTGATGCTGTAGAGCAGATTCATCGCGCCCTAGCCGAATTGTCAGCCGCGATCGATCCGCCCTCATTGGACAAAATTCCGCCAGAACTGCTAACCAAAGCCGAGCGACTGGGGGTACCCTTAGCGGATATAGAGGTACGTGTAGCAATTACAACACATCATTTGAGTCAATTCATCGGCATTCTGAATGAAATTGAACAGCGATTTGAAGAAATCCGCCGCGTGCGGGAATACTTATTAGTAAGGTTGCCGGATATCCCGATCGAACAACTCGGATCGAGAATGCCCGTGTATACTGCGGCGGACTTTGAGTGGCATGAACCCCGACTTTCGCCCGCAGAGCTGGCAGTAATTCGGCAAAAATATCAGATCGATCGGTTATTACAGCAACCGCCTCGGCATTCTGCTGACTTGTTTGCTCAGATCGAATCAGCCGATCGCGCCTGGGAACAAGCGCGTGTCGATCGACAGTCGCAGGAGCTAAATGATACTAGCGATCTCCGTAATCTCCCTTTTTGAATTGGGGGTAGGCGGGATTGTTGAAACGCAGCAGATCGAAACCCATTTTCAAATCCCAAACCCCAAATGATGAAACTTACCACCATTGCTACGACAATTTTGCTAATCGCTACAGCAACGACGGCTAAAGCCGAGAATATCTCCCATCTGCGCCAACTACTATCGACAAAAAGCTGTCAGCAGTGCGATTTGGCAGGTGCTGGATTAGTAACAAACAATTTAGCTGGTGCCAAATTGGAGCGGGCAAATCTCGCCGGTGCCAATCTCAGTCAGGCGAATCTGGCGGGGGCAGATTTGCGTGGTGCAAATTTAGCAGGTGCTTCGCTCAATGGTGCCAATCTCACTGGGGCAGATTTGCGCGGTGCAAATCTCACTGGTACCGATTTGCGATCGGCTTATCTGACTAATGCTAATGTGCAGGGCATCGATGTTCGCGCGGCTTATCTCGAAGGTGCGGTGGGGATTCCCGCTGGTTTGGGTACGGCGAATGATTTTTATAAGTGGGGCTATGCTGCATGGCAACAAAATGATTTTGCTGGTGCGGTAGCAAATTACGATCGATCGATCGGTCTCGATCCCAAGTTTCCAGGTGCTTATATTGCGCGATCGATGGCAAGATTTCGACTTCAGGATGATGATGGGGCGATCCAGGATGCGATGGTAGCGGAACGGTTATATTTTGCTAAATCGGATCGTCAAGGTACTCTGGTAGCTCAAGCATTGATTTCTAAAATCAAGCTTGCGAGTAAGCCTACTGATACTAATATCAATCCTGGTAATGGGAATATGGTGGATCTCATTACGGGTTTGAGTTCGATGTTGCTCAAGTTTTTCTAAGTCATGCTGTACTCAGCGAAGCGGCAAACGATCTATAGTTGTCAGTTGCGATCGATCTGCTCCGCCAGCGCGAACTCGCCTTTGCCAATTTCCAGCGCAAAGGTGTCCTCGTGCTCGATGCACCAGCCACCCAAATTAGCGATCGATTAGTCGATCGTTATATTCAAATCAAATCTCGGAATCAGTTGGAGATTATTTGGCGACGGTATAACCCGCACCGACAATAGTTGCTTCGAGGGTCATCACTGGTAGTTCGCTCTCGATTTCAACTAATTTAGTCTGGGAATTGGCAACAATTTTAGCATCTGGATCGACAGTATTAATTGCTTGCGTAATTGTATTGACACAAGCACCACAAGCTAAGTCGGGAACGGTAAATGTTGTAAGCATAGTTATAATCTTTAATTGAAGAGATATCTTTGATAAACTAAACCGATCGACCGTGCCAGTGCTAGATTTGCGAACATGCTCGATCTAGAATTAGAGTCGATCGTTGCCAGTGACAATTTTAAAAATGTGATAATACCGTAGGGTATGTTATTCCCAAGGATAACATACCAGAAATCTAATCACCATATTCTTATTTAACGAAGATTGATTTGTGATATTGTAAATAACTAGAAATTGAGGTGCATTAATGAGAAAAAATTTAGTTAACTCGATCGGGATGCTATGCGCTGGAGTTTTAGGTTCATTACCACAATTAGCAATTGGCGATCTAGCCGCAACTGCTACTAGTTTTGCACACCAACAGCCGAACCAGACCGAGATCGCATTAGCGGTAACTAAGAGTACCAAAACCAAAACGATTACTACTGCTTCTGGCTTAAAATATACCGTTCTTAAAGCTGGTAAAGGAGCCTTA
>JBBRVB010000229.1:0-6907 GCA_038247275.1 Chroococcales cyanobacterium | reverse complement strand
CTGGCTGCTGAGTATTTTCGGTATGTCTACCATATATTCGCAAGGAACCACCATGAGTAGGTAATTCTTCGACATCGAACAAGGTTAATCCATGTGCGGCGAATACTTGCTCGACAGTGAGAAAAGAGAAATAGGAATAATGCTCGTGATAGATGGTATCGAATTGAGTTTGAGCAATTAACTGAAGTAGGTGGGGAAATTCGATCGTAATGATTCCCTCTGGCTTGAGTAATAGCTTCATCCCAGCCACAAAATCATTAAGATCTGGTACATGTGCAAGGACATTATTACCTAATAGTAAATCTGCTTGTTTATCAAGTGCGACTAATTCTATTGCTGTTTGTACTCCAAAGAATTTAGTAAGTGTCGGAATTCCTTTTGCTTCAGCAACTGCGGCAACATTAGTTGCTGGTTCGATTCCTAATACTGGGATATTTTGGTTTTGGAAATACTGTAATAGATAGCCATCGTTACTCGCAATTTCGATGACTTGACTCGATCGATCGAATCCAAATCGTTCGACCATTAAATTGGTATATCCTTCGCAATGCTTGAGCCAACTTTCGGAATAAGAAGAAAAATAAGCATAATCACCATCACCAAAAATATGCTCTCGTGATTCTACTTCGGGTAATTGAACTAAGAAACAGCGATCGCATACATAAGTATGTAGTGGATAAAATTTCTCTGATCGATCGATTTGACCGATCGTGAGAAAATCATTGGAAATCGGCGAACCGCCTAGATTAACAAATGTATGTTGAAGCGGATGCTGACAAAACCGACAGTTGTGATGACTCATTTTAATAATAATTTGATGATTTTCATAGCTGTATATAGTTATTCCGTCTATAGAAAGTAGGGCAGATTTTATATTAAATATTTAGTCTAATAGATGAAAGAAACTTTGGTTGAGTGTGTTGGGTTTCATTCTTCAACCCAACCTACAAATCTACAGATCTGTGCCCTGAGCTAATACTCTTCCTCCCCCTTTTTAAGGGGCTGGGGGGATTAGATCCAGGCTTTTTAGACACCCTCTCAACAATGAATACTTCTAGTTGTGGACGATTTGTTGAATGACTAAGTTAGATAATGGTAATGCCTCTAGATTTGCATACTTCAAGTGAGAGCTAGATCGCTCTCTAAGTTTTTGCTGCTGGGAGTTGAGGAAATTTTCATACCAACCGATCGTTTGTTCCAATCCGCGATCGAGTGTAAAATCAGGCACCCACCCTAGAACTTCTTTAGCCTTAGTTGCATCCAAGAATTGATGCTGAATTTCATTACTAGCTTGATTTTGAACGATCGGACTTAGATCGGTACCCATCAGATCGATAATCTGATGAACTAAATCTAAAACGGTAACTTGAGTCTCGTTAGAAAAATTGAAGGCTTGTCCATACAAACTCGAATTAGTTGCTAATTGCTCGGCGAGTAAAGTATATGCAGCCGCACCATCTTCGCAATAGATATAGTCGCGAATATAACTACCATCCGATCGAATTACAGGAGCCTCACCGCGCAGGATCGATCGAATCGTACCGGGAATAATCCGATTCCAATTCAAGTCGCCGCCACCGTAGAAGTTACCACAGCGGGTAATCGCGACGGGTAATTTATAAGTATGTCCGTAAGCTTGCGCGATTAAGTCAGCACAGGATTTACTGACATCGTAGGGGTGTAAACCTTGAAGGGGGGTAGTTTCGACATAGGGAAGCGTATCGCAGTCGCCATAAGCCTTATCCGATGAAGCCATGACGATTTGCTTGACACTCGGACTATGCCGACAGGCTTCGAGCATTTGCCATGTACCCGCGATATTTGTCTCAAAAGTCGAAATTGGGTTCCGATTGGCAATCCCGACGATTGTCTGGGCTGCTAGGTGCATGACTGTATCGATTTCGTATTCGCCTAAGACCCGTTCGAGGAAGACTCGATCGCATACATCGCCTCGGACGACTTTAACGCGATCGATCGATCCAGAGCGGATCAATTCTGATTGCGGTACCGCATCACGAATCACACAAACAACATCTGCACCCAAACCTAATAGTCGTTTTACCAACCAGCCACCGAGCAAGCCAGTTGCACCCGTGACTAATGTCGGACGATTATCCCAAAAATTCTTACTTTGACTCATAGCCTACCTATCCGCCTAAGATACCAACCCACCTGCTTATTATTCCCAAACTTTCCAGGGAGGATTACCACTTTGCCAAAAATTTTCCAGATTGTACTTATCGCGGAGGGTATCCATACATTGCCAGAAGTCATAGTGACGGTACGCCGCCAACTGTCCATCCGCCGCTAACCGTTCCAATAGCTCAACTTCTAATCCCGCACTGTCGTTGGTGAGGTATTTAAACACCTGGGGTTCCATCACTAGAAAGCCGCCATTAATCCAGCCCTCTCCGGCTTGAGGCTTCTCAGTGAAGTTAGCAACCAAATCCCCTTCGATTACCAATCCGCCAAATCGTGCGGGTGGACGTACCGCGCTCACTGTCACCCACTTACCGTGCGATTTGTGAAACTCTAGCAACCGTTGGAGATCGATATTACTGACACCATCGCCATAGGTAATCATAAATGTCTCATCACCGATATAAGGTTCTAGGCGTTTGAGTCGTCCGCCGGTATTGGTTTG
This sequence comes from Chroococcales cyanobacterium, assembly GCA_038247275.1. Lineage (GTDB taxonomy): Bacteria > Cyanobacteriota > Cyanobacteriia > Cyanobacteriales > Chamaesiphonaceae > Chamaesiphon. The sequence goes on along the minus strand of JBBRVB010000229.1, from coordinate 4,263 downwards.
GACACCAGTATCGAGGAGATGCAGCTTCCAGTCTTCGCATTCTTTAATCTGAGGTTGCACCGAGCCAGTGGCGAGATCTAGTGTCATGCTCCCGTTGAGGGTGTAGTAGTCCAGAAAATAACGCTTGATATATTCGCCCTTATAACCCAATGCTACCAAAAACTCTTGGAATCCGTAGTGGGCGTAGTGTTTCATTACATGCCACAGAATCGGACGACCGCCAATTTCGACCATTGGTTTGGGGCGAATTTCAGTTTCTTCAGTCAGACGCGTGCCTAAACCACCTGCTAAGAGAACGACTTTCATAAAACGAGTTGATGGGTGATGAGTAAACCCTTTACCTGCAACTACTTCGCTGGTTGAGTTGGTTGCTGTGGTGCCGTTGGTTTTAGAGTACCCACATTTTTAGGTGCAGCGATCTGTGTGTTCACTGCATCGAGAAATTCTTTGTACTCTTTATTGGTGGGATTGAGTTTGACGAGTTGTTCGAGGGCGGCTTTGGTACCCAGGGCATCGCCTTGGCGCATCCGAACTTGAACCAAACCGCGCAGTGCCGTTTGATTGTTGGGTTCGCGTTTTAAAACTGTGGCAAAACCTTTCTCTTCGGCTTGAAGTTGGGCATTCTGAGATTGGGCGGCATTTTCACTAGCGGTGGGTTGGTTGGATTGACTCATCATCCCGCTGATACCGAGGATGCTCGAACTCAAGAAAGCCATTCCAGAAATCAGTACGAAGATTTTTGTAAATTTATTTTGTTGCATGGCGCACTCTACTTCCGATGTTCGTGGATGTGGTTCTACAGTCCGCTCGGACTGAGAGCTATATCTTTAAGTTACCAATTTTCGGCGATTAACTATCATTTTGGATCGAAGTCAGCGAATATATGTCAGTATCTATACCAACTTCCGCTTGGGATAAATTTAGAGCAAACTTATCCCAGCTTTCACCTGCACTCATCGGACAAGTCGCGAGTATTGGTGCGGCATTTGCCATCATCATCTATCTCCAAACTCATCAATTAGCAGCTCTCAAGTATCAGCGAAAAGTCTTGACAAAGCCAGTATTGCAACAAGAAGAAGCTAAACTCAAAGCTCAATTGGCGATCGCCAAAACATTGCCGACGTTTGGGTTTGACAATATGGTTGCTAATTGGCATTTTCTCGATTTTGTGCAGTATTTTGGGGATACAGAAGTCCGGCAAAAAGCTGGCTATGGCGCAGCGATGGAATATTTTGATGCGATCCTCGATCGCGACCCGCGTTTCCTGTATGGTTATTTTTATTTGTCGAGTACTGGCTCCCTCTATGCTGGACAACCAGAGAGATCCGTGGCAATTATGAATCGAGGCTTAAAATTCCTCTCGCCCAAGGTACCCAATCGCGGTTACTATATTTGGAGGCTCAAAGCAGTCGATGAGTTATTATTTTTAGGGAAAGTACCAGAGGCTCGCCAGTCCATGCTAACTGCGGCGAACTGGGCGCGGCAAAATCCCGATCGAGAAGGTCAAAATGTCGCCCAACTGTCCCAAAAGACTGCCAATTATCTGGCGCGTAACCCCAATAGTAAACAAGCTCAATTCGACGCATGGAATTCGGTACTCAGTGCGGCTGTGGATGATTTTGTCGTCCAACGGGCGATCGCGGGAATTCGAGCCACTGGTGGTAAAGTGACAATTGGCCCCACTGGCGAATTTAAGGTGGAAGCCCCAGTCAACGATTAGGGGATGGGGTTGAAAACAGCCTCCAGTTAGCGCGACGCAAATCGCCGCTCAGAATGCCAAGTCCGCGCGGGCGGACTCAGATGTCCTCACTGATGAGGTAATGGCGATCGATCTAGGAGCTATGCATTCGATTATTAGTTATATTAGTAGCTGTTTTTACTCCCGACCGAGACTAAATTAACCCCCCCAAACCCTATCCCCGATCCTGCTAGATGAATTTATTAGAGTACCAAGCTAAAGAATTATTTCGAGAGGTCGGAATTCCGGTGTTGCCATCACAACGGATCGATCGACCGACAGATCTCAAAGCCTTACGGATTCCCTATCCGATTGTCTTGAAATCCCAAGTCAGCGTCGGTAATCGGGGCAAAGCGGGTGGGATTAGATTTGTCGAAAATACGATCGATGCGATCGCAGCGGCGCGAACGATCTTTAATTTACCGATTTTGGGTGAGTATCCCAAGGTACTTTTGGCAGAGGCTAAATACAATACCAGTCAGGAATTTTATCTGGCAATCGCGATCGATCGATTAGCCTGTCGTCCGGTGCTGCTCGGCTCCACAGACGGCGGGATGAATATTAATGCCATTTTGAATCAAATTCAGCAAGTCGTCGTCCACGAGGAGTTTTCACCCTTTTACGCGCGGCGGCTGGCTCTCCAGATGGGACTTCAGGGCGATTTGATGCTGGCGGTGAGTGAGATCGTCGAGAAGATGTATATCTTGATGAAATCGCAAGATCTAGACTTAGTAGAAATCAATCCCTTGGGAATCGATCGTAATGGCGCAGTGATGGCACTTGACGGTAAAGTTAGTGTCAACCATTATGCTGTTGGCAGACATCCCAATCTCAAACCGTGGCAAGTTATCGATGTCGCCCGCAATCGCTTGGGGACATTATCGCCATTATTTACCAGTGTGGGGAATATTAGTATCCTCTGTAGTGGGAATGGTTTGGCTTTAGCCATGCTCGATGGGATTGCCCAAGGTGGCGGGCAAGTGGCGCAATGTATCGTCGTCGATCCCACATCTTGTCAGGACATCCAAATCGCACTCGATCGCATTGGCGTTAACTCTACTAGTCCGCGTCCAGATGCAGCACCCGAAGTCGATGTCTTATTAATCGATTTTGTCGGGAGTGAGATCGATAGTTGTCAACAAGTCATCCAATATTTTCCGCACTTTCAGCACCTAACGACAATTTGGCGAGTATTAGAACACGATCGCGACCGACTTGCCGGACTATTGCCATTATCAATTAAACTTGTGACTAATTTCGATCGCGCAATCGCGCAAACTCTAGCGATTGCCAAGCAGTAATTTAGGGGATAGGGAATAGGGAATAGTGGATAGGGAATAGGGAATAGGGAATAGGGGATAGTGGATAGTGAATTTGGATCTGAAGCATCTTCCTACCATCTACCATCTACCATCTCCCTTGAAAAGGTGCTCTACTTGGGGAAACCCCTGTTCCCGCACTTTTCGCTCCCATCTCCCATCTCGCCCATAACCCCTAACCCCTATCCCCTAACCCCTAACCCCTATCCCCTATCCCCTAAATGACGATCGATTTGCAACTAGATAGCCGGATCTTAATTCAAGGCGTGGACAACCCACTCGCCCTGGCGGCAATTGGGCGGATGCAAACTTATGGGACTAAAATTGCGGGGATTGTGAGCGCGGGACAAGGGGGGCAACAACTCGGCGATCTGCCGATGTTTGACTTGGTAGAACAGGCTCAAGCGGCACTCGGACCGATCGAGACTAGTTTGATTTTTGTGTCTGCTTATCAGGTACTCGATGCCGCGCTCGAAGCGATTGCGGCTGGGATTCCCCAACTAATTATTATTTCTAGAGGCATCCCGCCGCTCGATATGATTCGATTGTTGCGGCAGGCAAGCATTACCAATACATTGATTCTGGGATCTGGGAGCGCGGGGATTATCATTCCCGATCGATTGTTGCTCGGTATTTATCAGCCGCAACTATATAGCCCTGGTAAAGTGGCAATTGTCAGCCGCAATCAGAGTCTTACTGCCGAAATCGCCAGCGAATTAAATCAAGCTAATCTCGGTCAATCGATCGTCATCCATATTGGCAGCGATCCACTGGTTGGCTCCTCCTGTCGCCTGTGGCTGGAATGGCTTCAGTCTGACCCCTTAACCGAATCGATCGTCCTTGTCGGCGATATTTGCTGGGATTCCGAAGCAGCTACGGCTGCTTATCTATTGGCGCAACAGGGTAAGCCAGTCGTTGCTTATTTAGCAGGAATTCATGCCAGTACGCCACATCCGCTGACAGATGCCGCGATCGTGTTGAGTCACACACTTTCCAAACCGATTCACAATGCCGATACGATCCAACAACGGATTGAGACTTACAAACGTGCCAAAATTCCCGTTGCCAAAAAGATCGGGCAAATTCCTAGCTTACTCAAGAAATTAGGCACTAAGTAATCGCAATCGATCGTGGTTTTTATTTGTGCTATGGTAGCAATTCCTCAAACCGCTGAGAACCCAGTTAAAAAGTAGATTCTAGCGATCG
>JBBRVB010000228.1:0-6948 GCA_038247275.1 Chroococcales cyanobacterium | reverse complement strand
GCAGCGATGGGTAGTGTCGAACAAATTCAAAAGTTTATCGAGAAAACTACCGAAAGACCGCGACTGGGGAAGGCTGTGAGTATTTTGCTCGATCTAGGCGATCGCGCATCAGAATGGCTATTATGATCGCAATGTTTCTGCTAAATTAAATAGCCAAAGCTGCGACTAGGGGAATAGAGATTGGCATCTATCCCCTTAATGTTGACATTCAAATTCAAATATATATCCTAAAATAATCGATCGATCTCAACCGACAGCCCAGGCAAGAGATCGTTGGTAATTACTTCATCATTTAGATAAGTTCTCGGCGCGCGATCGGCATAAAATACCGTCACACTTTTAGCAACTGGATCGACAATCCACACTTGCAAGACATCACCAGTTAAATAATAACCAGCTTTTTGAGTCATCTGTCCGAAAGTTTGACCAGGTGAGATAATTTCAATCGCGAGTTCGGGTGGTACCGGACAAGCTGCATTTTCATTCCAACTTTCAGGCAATCGATTGAACGACACGTACAGTAAATCGGGTACGGGTGCAAAATTCTCACTTAAATCGAATGCCCATTCAATCCCCACTCTCCCACGACCATCACTCCATAGATTTAGGATGTTGACTAAAGCCAGAGTAGAGCGGGAATGGAAATATTTAGGGGACATTTTAGGTACTGGGACACCATCAATTAATTCGTAAGTGCGCTCGCTAGCATCTGCTAACGCCCAAAATTCTACCTTGGTGAGTTTTTTTGTCGTGGTAACGACCATAGCTATAACAATCTCTGAAATTGAATAGGTTCTATCCTAACAGGATCTAAATCTAACGGCACTGGCTACACCGACCTCCACGATGAAGCACCTTTAGCGATCTTTGCACACGATCGACTTCGATCCTAGTGACCCGATCGGCAATAAAAAAAGATAGGGTAGTATAAAACTCCCGATCTTTTTGTTATGTTAGCTTAACTTCAGGTCAAGTTAATTCAATTAAACTTGTGCAGCTACCTTAGCTTGGGCTGTCAACCGTTCGTAAGTCGCTCTCATTTTCAGACCGACCATCACTTGGAATAAACCAGTACCATTGTTGGAACCAGGATACTCTCTGTGTTGAAGCAAGAGGCTCGTCATTTCACCTTTATGCTTGGTGGAAATATTGCTCAAGTGGCTCTCAATGTAGCTGACTTGTTCCAAATTGCCCAATTGACCGTCGAGTTCGAGTACGGAAACTGGGTGATTGTAGTAGCTATCGGGACCATAAAACATTTTAATCCCTGGATATTCGCAAGTCAGTTTGCGTCCACAAGGTCTCCAGTGAATCGTCGAACCTTCATCGAAGAGGTAGACGGGATCGAAGTCTGAGACACCTTCACGCTGCATTAAGCGCACGCGCAGGAGCTTACTTTCTTTATCGTCGATCAGCTTGGTTGGTAGTACTTGAATTACGACATCAGCATGGCCGCGTTGAGGCTCGATATAGGCTTCAAAGTCGGGCCGGCGAGATTCGATCGCTGCCAAGACATCATCATAGCTGTGACCGCGTTCTGCCATATCGCGCTGGATTTTCCAGGCAATTTTGACATCATCGGTGATGTCTAGATACACGCTAAAGTCAATTAATCCTCTGACTCTTTCATCATAGAGCGGGTGTAATCCTTCAATTACCACCACATGGTTGGGGGCAATTTTCTCAGGCGGATCGATCAAACCAGTCTCATGATTGTAGATGGGCTTGTCGATCGTTTGACCGCTTTTAAGTGCTTTGATTTGCTCGTACATCAAATCAAAGTTGTTTGCGCGGGGATCGAGCGCAGTCACTTTTTGCTCTTTCCGCTGGTAGCGATCGAGGCTGTGATAGTCATCCAAACAGATAACCGTGACAAAATCTTCTCCAAACAAGTCAATAATCCGTTGTAAAAACGTTGACTTACCGCAGCCGGAATCTCCAGCCACCCCAATTACCACCACACGATCCACCTTACTGGTCATAGCTATCCTCTGATCTCAAAATTTTTTGTAAGTGTTTATTCTAGTTCTTTGAACTCAAATTTTACCTCAATCCGTCATCTCGATCGAACTAGGTCTGGACAAAATTTACGTTCGCGCAGCTTGGTTGGGAGAATTGGTCTCGATCGATGCTGGTACAATTATTGCTTCAATCGGATTACTCGCGATCGACAAGCTAGAAAATTGGACTTTTTAGTACACTCTACAACCTATCGCTACCATTACATTAGTTATTTCCAGATCGGTTAGATCGCGAACATCAGTGATGTTGAACCGTGCTCCAGTCGAAATTATACCTCGTGCTGGGTAATCAGATCGCCTGAGATCTGCACCCGATCGACAGGTGACGATCTAAATTTGGTTTCGATCGAGACTCTCCTGGTTCCGCTGCAATCCCGATCGAGAGCTGAAACTTTGGCAATCGCGCGGCTTGACTCTTGTGTAATGGGGCACAGCTACGGTATTCTGGCTGGAATATGCTGAGACGATGCCAACTGTTTGTAACTAGCATTATTGCTAGGACAGGTCGCTCGTCGCTCCTGCTGGCAAAGCTACTCTGCCCGATCGACATGAGTCTGCCAACGGGTGATCTTTGAAGTAAGTAAAGTTATAATAGCACCTAATTATTTGGGTTTTCGGAGACATAAATTAACAATGTACAATCCAAGTCTAAGCGGTAGTGCTGGCAATTCAGCAGCCAATAGTCGTCTGTTTATTTACGAAGTGATCGGTCTACGCGACAGTCGATCGTTCGATAGCACCAATAGCAAAATTCGGCGCAGTGGTAGCTCGTTCATTACCGTACCCTACCAACGGATGAACCAGGAAATGCGACGCATTGCCAGTCTGGGCGGCAAAATTCTGAATATTCGTCCCTACGCTGCTGAGACTGAATCAGCCGCAGCTTCAGTTGAAGTTAGTGAATCCATCCCAGCACAAGCTGAGGGAGCTACTCCAGCGCAAGCTGAGAGCGCAGCTCCAACAGCAACTCCCAAAAAACATGCAGATGTGCCAGTAAACATCTACCGTCCCAATGCTCCTTTCGTTGGTAAGTGCGTTTCCAACGATGGACTGCTGGCTGAAGGTGGGATCGGTATGGTACAGCATGTGAAATTTGATATCTCGGCTGGAGACTTGCGGTACTTTGAAGGTCAAAGTATCGGTATTATCCCACCTGGTAAAGATAGTAAAGGCAAAAATCACAAAATCCGCTTGTACTCGATCGCCAGTACTCGTCACGGTGATGATGTCGATGACAAAACAGTCTCACTCTGCGTCCGCAAACTAGAGTATAAAGACGAGAAAACTGGTAAGGAAGTAGAAGGAACTTGTTCGACCTTTATCTGTAACCTCAAACCTGGTGATGATATCCAAATCACTGGTCCCACCGGGAAAGAGATGCTCTTACCTGAAGATCCAGCAGCGAACGTCATCATGATGGCTACCGGAACTGGGATCGCACCTTTCCGCGCTTACCTGTGGCGGATGTTCAAGGACAACGAACGCCATGCCAATCCCGACTACAGCTTCAAAGGGCTAGCTTGGTTGGTATTTGGGGTCGCAACTACACCCAACATCCTTTACAAACAAGAACTTGAAGAAATTCAGGAAAAATACCCTGAAAACTTCAAGCTGACTTATGCTGTCAGCCGCGAACAGAAAAATGCCGAAGGTGGCAAGATGTACATCCAAGATCGGATCGCCGAAAACGCCGATAAATTATGGGAGCTGATTCAACAAGAAAAAACCCACGTCTATATCTGCGGACTCAAAGGCATGGAAACTGGCATTGATGCTGCTTTGACAAATGCCGCAATCAAGTCTGATGTCAAGTGGGCAGAATACCGCTCTCAACTCAAACGTGCTGGTCGTTGGCACGTTGAAACCTATTAGGGGATAGGAAATAGGGAAGAGCAAGTAGCTAGCTGTAGGCTATTTACTTATCCTCTACTCTCTACTCCCTACCTTCTCAAAAGTAGTGGTAATTACTGAACAGCATGGGTTTAAAGCCCCTGCCTAAAGGTGCGATTGTGATTAGGGCAGACCGTTTGAATCTCTGTTCTAATCACTTCGCTTTCTTGAAAAGGTGCTGCACTTGGGCAAAGCCCAAGAACGCACTTTTCGCTCTCTTGAAAAGGTGCTGCACTTGCGGCGCACTTCGGTACTTTTCGCTGTCAACTGTCAACTATCAACTGTCAACTGTTTAAGAATTATTTTCCTATCACTACTCACTGCCATTTCCCCCCTACTCCTATGGTAAAATTGCATACAAACTCAGCAAACCTACGGTAAAAAGGATTGGAGCTATGTCGTCAGCAGTAGAAGTTACAGACGGTTCTTTTAAGGAGGATGTCCTTGATAGCGAGATTCCAGTATTAGTGGATTTTTGGGCACCTTGGTGTGGCCCTTGTAGAATGGTCGGCCCTGTGGTTGACGAAATCGCCGCGCAGTATGAAGGCAAAATCAAAGTGTACAAGCTCAACACTGACAACAATCCTAATGTTGCCAGTCAATACGGCATTCGGAGTATTCCGACACTGATGATTTTTAAGGGTGGTCAAAAAGTCGATACGGTCGTCGGGGCAGTTCCCAAAGCAACTCTTTCCAATACCGTAGAGAAATATCTTTAGGTTATGCTCTTGGGTACGCGATATTGACGATCGACCGTACAATTGTGTAAATCGAGTTGGCAGGATCGGACTCAATACGTTAGTCAATGACGACCGCTAGGGTGAAAATGACAGCAATGATTTCCCCTTAGTGAATGATTAGCTATTCGATCCCCAACTAGAGCGGTCGAGTCCCAATCTCAAGGATAGTATGTTAAGTCAATATTTTTGAGTGATTGGAGAGCGTCTCTAGCTTAATTAAGCTAGAGACGTTTTTCAGTGCTTAGTATTTAAATGAAGGGTAAACGCCAAATAATTTTTAACTTAACCTATGGACGCACTACCCGACTTAAAAAAACACCTATCAGCCACGATCGATCTCTTACCCACTCTTCGTCATGGCAAATTGATTCAACGTGCTTTAGAAGCAATTTTGCGGCTGTCTGAAACCGAGATCGACAGGCTGGATTGGAAGATTCTCAGTGCATCGATCGAAGATATGGAACGGGCATTTGAGATCTTTTACCCCTATCGACATATCCGCAAAGTTGCCATCTTTGGATCGGCACGGACTAATGATACCGCTCCCGAATATCAATTAGCTCAGGATTTCGCGCATCTGATTACCCAGCAGGGATTTATGGCGATTACTGGTGGCGGTGGCGGGATCATGGCTGCGGCTAATGCTGGAGCTGGTGCCGAAAATTCGTTTGGCTTAAATATTCAGCTTCCCTACGAACAGGGGGCTAATAAATATATCTCTGGCGATCCAAAATCGATCGCGTTTAAATACTTTTTCACGCGCAAGTTATTTTTCTTGAGAGAAAGTGATGCTGTGGCATTATTTCCGGGTGGGTTTGGCACTCAGGATGAGGCACTAGAGACGCTGACACTGTGCCAAACGGGTCGATATGGCCCTGTACCATTGGTGTTGATCGATGGACATGGCGGCACATATTGGCGCGAGTGGGATGGTTATTTACGCAAGAATCTAGCGGCAACGGGATTAATTAGTCCGACGGATCTGAGTTTGTATACGATTACTGATGATGTCCGGGTAGCGGCTGAAACTATTCGGACTTTTTATCAGGTGTATCACTCCAGTCGCTATGTGGATGAAAAGTTTGTGATGCGGTTGAAAGTGGCAATTTGCGATCGCGATCTCGACTTGCTCAATCGCGAGTTTGAGGACTTGGTAGCCAGTGGTCAGATCGTCCAAGTGACTGCGGCATTGGCTGGTGAGTCAGACGATTCGATCGCTAATTTACCCCGACTGGTATTCAAATTCGATCGACGTGATTTTGGCCGACTTTACCAGATGATTGGCAAAATCAATCAAATGGGTGGCGATCTGTGTCTGGATACTCATCCTGAAACTAAGTAATTATTGGTGGCGATTGGCATCTAGCAACGATCGCCTGATTAGCGGCTTTTGCGCGTTCTTGATGATTAGACTTTTATCTTGCGTCAAAACTATAGTTAACATCACCTGAGCGATCGCCATTAGTCGATTAGTTGTGACAACTGCTGTCTGAATGTATCATGCTCCGCCGCTGCCAAACCTGCTTGTAATACTGCCAAAACCCGCACCATATTTCCTGCGAGTAAATCCTCTACCGCCAGCCACAGACCCGGAAACACGCGACTCCGAATCGTCCCATCCGCATCTACAGGCAAAGCAAGATATTCCCCTTCTTGCAAGTAAAACCAATCAACCTTTCGATCGAATACCTGCCAGACGATATATTCAGGGATGCCGTTACGACGATAGGCACGTTTTTTGTCACCGAGATCGATTGCGGCACTACTGGCGGCGATCTCTACGACCAATTCCGGTGTTCCTTCAATGTAGTCATCTTCACTCACCCGCGATCGACCACCGCATTGTGCTTCGATTAACAATACCGCATCAGGCTGAGGTTCATTATCTAAATCTAACCGTACTGTCGGTGCATCCCCAAGTGCCACCCCTGGAGTCGCAACGGTATAATTTCCCAGCCATGTCATGAGACTAGCGTGGGGTTGTCCGTGACTCCTGAATCGTAATGCGGCAGCCATGTAGACAACTCCTTCAATTAATTCGGCTTTGTTGATGTGTGACATCGCATCATAGCGTCGCTCGAATTCGTAACGAGTGAGCCTGTCGCCATTTTCTAAGGGTGGAATTAGCCGAGGCTGAGAGGGTGTTTTAACCATTGCTGTTACTGGGTTAAGAGTTTACAAGGCGTACCTCAATTATAGGTGAGAGTTGGGGCGTGGCTAACTTCTAATTTGCAACTGAGTTAAATCCTCGATCGCAAGATCGGCCATATCGATCGGCTGCATCAATCGACCCCAGG
>JBBRVB010000227.1:0-6960 GCA_038247275.1 Chroococcales cyanobacterium | reverse complement strand
ATTCTGGGTCAGATCGGCAACCATTTCCGCCAGATTTTGCCAGTCTACAGCTGCGACTTTCAAAAGCAAATCCGCTCCGGTTGAGGCATCAAAAATGTCTACTAAGTCAAAATTCAGCGCATCTGCATCTGGTAAAAATATGCCGATCTGTGGCTCTAGATCGTGCTGGCACGGCAGATCGAAAATATCTACCAAGTCATATTCTCGGCTCGATCTGTCATCGCCGGTAATGATCTCAGTGGCGATCGACACATCAAAAATATCTACTAAGTCATCATCTCGGCGCAATCTGTCATCGCTGGTAATTACCTCAGTGGCGATCGACACATCAAAAATATCTACTAAGTCATAGTTTCGGCGCGATCTGTTATCGCTGGTAATGACCTCAGTGGCGATCGACACATCAAAAATATCTACCAAGTCATCACTAAAACTCGATCGATCTTCGATCCCTGGAGTGACTAGTAGATCTTCAGTTGGAAAATCAAATTCAACCTCATCGATACTACCCCACTGCCCCAGAGACTCAAATTCAACATGTTCTGGATGGAAAGTTGGCGATGCAAATAGATCTTCAAGGTCGAACAAACTGCCGTTACTACTGAGCGGCAATTCTTTGGCACAGTCATCAGGAGTTGATGGTTGCTCGGCGATCAAAAAGGCAAACCCAGCAGAGATCTGGCCACAACTGTCGCGATCGCTCGTCAGGGCAGCTTCTAACGCCGTATAAAAATCAACTAGGGCAAAACAACAAATTTCCTTAGCACGGTTGGGATGCCGATCTAGAGCCGTAATCACCGCCCGAGCGAGCACCCCAAATCCTGGTGTATTTGTCAGACTAGCAATCCCCGTAAATACCTCTGATTGAGCGCGAAATTCACCAACGACAATCCGCTCGGATTCTGGATCTAATAGCACTCGTTCGAGTCTAGCTAAACTTTGGGCAATATCTACTTCAAAAATTGATTGCGTCAGATCGACACCCAGCAACCGATTGTCCGGGATTTGCTGTGCGGCAATCACAAAGTGACCGATCTCTTCATCCAAATTTGCGAGGATAATTTGAGTTTGGGTGTGAAATCCAGTTGCTAGGACTTCACCGTTAATTTCAGCAGTGACAAGCTGATTTAAACAGTCATAAATTTGAAATAACAGCCGATCCAAATGGCGATCGAAGGGTAGATCTGGATGATTGAGTACCCGAAAAATATCTTCGATTTGATGGGCGAGATCGGTAATTGCTTCTAAGCCCAAACTCGCCGCCCCACCTTTGATCGAATGCGCCGCCCGCAATAAGTTATGAACTTTAGTCGCACTCCGATCGATACTCAAAGTCACAAGTTCTGTTTCGATCGTCTGCAACATCTTGGGCACTTCCAAGCTGAAGAGCTGATGAACTCGATCTCGTAATTCAGGGTCGATGTACATGAGGGAGAGTAGTGGATAGTTGATAGTGGATTGTGAATAGTTAATAAAGTTTAGAGTTTAGAGTAATGATTGAATCAGAAGAATAGACTTTATTAAGTTAATAAAAAAGTTTTTTATCGATGTAAAAAGGATCTCTTCGCTATCCACATTCTTGATTTGCGATCCACTATTCACGATCCACTATCCACTATTCACTAATTACTCAATCTTAAACTGACCGACATTCTTCTGTAACTCCTGCGCGAGTTGGAGGAGATCTTGGAAGGATGCTTGGACATTCTCGGCACGGACGGAGGTTTTTTGGGAGATATCGGCGACGCGATCGATACTCTGAGTCACCTGTGCGGAGCTTTCGGATTGGAGCAGTGCAGCTTGGGCGATCGATTCGACTAGTTCGCCGATTTTGAGACTGATGGCTGTAATCCGATTGAGACTCGATCGGGTCTCATCGACTAGTCTCGTCCCGACCACAACCTGTTCGGTACCTGCCTCCATTGCCATCACCACTTCACTAGTTTGTGCCTGGATGCTGGCAACTAAGTTCTCAATTTCCCCGGTAGCAGCGGCAGATTGCCGCGCTAACGAACGCACTTCTTCGGCGACCACTGCAAATCCGCGTCCTTCTTCACCCGCGCGCGCCGCCTCAATACTGGCATTGAGTGCCAGTAAGTTGGTCTGGGCGGCAAAGCTGCCGATCAGGTTGACAACCTTAGAGATTTTTTGCGAAGATTCTCCAAGTCGCTTGACTTTTTTAGCAGTTTCTGAAACCGTATTCCGAATCGTGATAATTCCGGCTACGGCTAGATTCATCGCCGCATCCCCAGCTTGGACTAGTTGCGCTGACTCCATCACCGCCGACTCAGCGATCAGGGCATTGTTGACGACCAACTCGATCGAGCCAGACATCTCCTGGAGGCGACGTAGTGCCAACCCGATATCCTCAGATTGTTGGAGTGCTTCTATTGAGAGTTCGGCTACCGAAATTTCATTAATCGTGGCAGTAGCTACTACTTCCTGTGAGACGCTGCGGACATTATTGACCAAACCCCGGAGGTTCGCCACCGTCGAATTGTAGGAATCGGCGATCGTCCCAATTTCATCATCGGTGACATGAGCGCGAATCGTCAGATCCCCTTGGCTGATCCGATCGACTTGCAAGAGCAGATCCCAAGCATTTTTTTGGAGGATTTGTCTGGCGGCTTCTTGGCTGGCAGCATATCCCGATTGCTGGAAATTGGCAAGTTCCAATTGCTGGACTAGCTGACTTTGACTGAGCGCGACCCCGACTTGTGCGCCGATCTGGATTAGCAGATCGATCTCCAACCGTTCCCATTTGCGAGGCTGCCGACACATTATGCCACTAAAGATGCCGAAGAATTTATTATTGACAATAATCGGGGTGGTAAAGATCGACTTGATGTGAATTTGGCTCAAATGTGCGGTCAGAGTCTCACTAAAGCCCGAGGCTTGGAGATCGTCGATCTGAAGAAATGTCCCTTCCTCATAACCCCGACCGAGGATTTCAAACATATATTCAGCCGAAATCGTCGCCCCCAGGATCGAAAATTCTGGCGAAACTACCGATTCAGCAATAATTTTACCCTCACCTTGACCATTACTATCGACAACCAGCAGACTCGATCGATCGAGTCCCAATGCTTGCTGTATCTCTGATAGCGCAATCTTCAAAATCTCGGTTTCATCGACAGACTGACGTAGTTTGAGCGTAATCTCGGAGATTAACTGCGATCGTTTGGCAGCAGCTTCCCGTTGTTCGATCAGCAATACCTGGTTGAGTGCCAAGGCAAGTTGGGTCGCTAATTGGTTGAATAAATTGATTTCATCAGGTTGCCACAGTCGTGGTGCTTGACATTGATGACCGATTAATAGTCCAAACAAGTGACCGTCAATCAAAATTGGCACAGCCAAATTTGCCCGCACTTGGATATTTTCGAGCATCTGAATATGGCAATCGGTCAAACCTGCGTCATAGATATCGGGGAGTGCCGTAATTTTGCCATGCTCATAGCCAGCATCTTTAATACAACAGTCATCAAACTCGGTACCGATCAGCGAGAGTCTCTTCACGGCGATCGATTCGGCAGTAATTAGACCTTTAAAATCTCGATCCAACTCAAAAATTACCGCCCGATCCAGCTCCAATGCGTAGCGGACGAGTTCGACTGCGGTATTGAGAATATCTCGGCGTTTGAGCGATTGCCGCAATTGGAGGGTGAAGTTGGAGATAATCTGTAACTTCCGCGCATCATTTTCTCGTTGCGTAAATAGTTGCACCTGACTGAGCACCTGACTCATCTGAGTTGCAATTTCGGTCAGCAATTCAGTCGTTTCTGGTTGCCAACTGCGGGGGGCATGGCACATGTGTCCGACGATCGATCCGACTAGTTTCCGCTCGACGATGATGGGGATCGCGATCCTCGCCCGGACTTGCCAGCGTTCGAGCCGTTCGATCTGCGCTGTCGTTAAGCCCGCGTGATAAATATCTTCGATCGCGTGCCATGGTTCGGAGCCTGTACCGATCGGCGGTAAATCATCGGTGTCGATCGACTCACCCAAGATCGACAACTGGCCAGGGGCAAGGGCTTGGGCGGTAATTTCGCTGCAATTATTGTCACTCGCCGCGATGAATATCACTCGATCGAGTGCCAAAGCCGATAAGATCCGATCGAGCGCGGTTGCAATCGTCGTATCGAGATCGATTGACTGGCGGAGTTGTTGGGTGATTTCTAACAGCAAATTCTTGCGCTCGATCTGTGCAGCGTTGCGCTCGATCGATTTGCGTCGCTCCAGTACCAACCCAATCCGATTGGCAACAGTCATAAATTTATCAGTCTCACTGAGCATCCACTGCCGATCGGCACTACATACCTGTCCGACGACCAAGCCTAAGAGTTGACCTGCAACCAAAATCGGTGCGACCAATCGAGCGCGGATCTGAAGCTGTTCGAGGAGGGTGATTTCTTCCGCGTTGAGTCCCCCAGCCTCATCAAGACTATAAATACAAGAAATTTGGTTCAGAGCGCGATCTTCGCGGTACAGCTCGTATTGCAAATATTGGGTCATCATCGCTGGTGGCAACAGATAATCTGGCGCAGTTGCCATCGCCATAATTTCCCCCCGTTGGCGTAGCCTCTCTGAAAGAGAATCGCGATCGGTGCGACTGAAGACCATCACTCGATCGAGACTAAATTCTTCCCGAATCGCCGCCACTGCTAAATCGAGTAATTCGATTGACTCGGCTGGTTCGTTAACTTGTAGTGCCTGAGCCAAAATATTGCTGCGGTGTGACTCGATCGCTTGGAGATTCCATGTGCCGATCTGTTCGATCGCCAAACCGATCCGCTGTGCTGCTTGAATCCCAAAATTTATTTCCCAACTTTGCCAATGCCGCACCCGCGCACACTGCTGGATTGACACCAATCCAATCAATTTTTTGTCAGCTAAAATCGGGACGATCGTCATCGATTTGATTTGGAGCCTGTCGAGCGACTGCTGGCGACTGGGACTCAACGCTACCTGGCGAAGATCTTGATATGTCACACTTTGCCCTTGTTGATAGCAGGCTAATTCCGTCGGCAACTCCGCAAAATACCTCGCTCCGAGTGGGGGATCGAGTGTCACTGGATACCCAGATGCGACTGATTCGGTAATCAACGTCTCCGTGCCATCGGGATGACACTGTAAAATTGACACTCGATCTGCTGCCAAAATCTGCCGGATTCCGCTCGCGCTGGTCTGATATACTTGCAGGCGATCTACTGACTCTTGAGCGATCAGCGCAATCCTGCCATATAACTTGTTGGCTTGGGCGGCTAGCTGCTGTTGTTGGAGTGCCAGTTCAAAGTTAGCAACTAGTTGATTGAAGCTAGCAGCGAGTTCTTGAAATTCAGCAGTATCGTCGGGATTGAGTTTGGCACTGAGATCGCCGTTGGCTGCTTCCGTTAGTTTGGTAGTTACTTGTGCGATGGATGTCGAGAGTCGGCGGGTTACCCATGCCGCGATTCCCAAGTTGACAAACCCAAGCGACAGCATCACAATCAGCTCTGTCACCCAGTACCGATCGGCTTCTGGCTGCGACACTCGCTCTAGTTGCGGCGGTTGCCCCGGCTGTGCTGGAGATTTGACAATCCGACTCATCGCCAGCCAAGCACTCATTCCCAACGGGAGGATAATAAATGGCAAAATTATCAAAAAGATTTGCCGCTGTAATGATTGTCGCCGTCGCTGGTGGATCTGACCCGAATTGTGGGGATTTGGGGTGACCGCTGCGAAATTCGCCTGAGACAGTTCTGTTTCTTGTGACCACGTTGATGCTGTCTCTGCTAGATCCGCTGCTGGTGGAGCTGGGGCGATGTCGGAAGTATTAGTTGCTACTGGGTCTTGTTCGATCGTCTTCATTTGGCTATTTTTATCTAAAAAAGTAATTTAAATCCGATCGGGCATCAGTATGAACATTGGCACGATCTAAAATTGCTGGTCCATCCAACACCAAGAAGTCCTCCCCAGTCGGCGATTCCCAGACTCCCTGGATCGACTGTGCTAATTCGGGATGGAGATGCTCCGGGAGGGAGCCACTACTGAGATCTAATTGGCATAATTCGATTTCGACAATTTCATCAACAATGAAACCGATCGTTTGTGGTGTTGCCACGGCGGTTGCGGCTCTGGCTGGTAAGTGTTGTGGGGATTGACGGATCTTACGACCGGCACTACTGAAGACGATCGTCGGCTGAACCTTGCGATAGCGTTCGCCACCACCCACGCCCAGTAACATTGCTAAATCGACAATCCAGAGGATTTCACCCCGCCAATTATAAACACCTCTGACTGCTGGCGGTAAATTGGGCATCGGCACGACTCGATCGATCGGAATATTCACCAGTTCCATCACGCACTCGATCTCAATGAGTGCCATCAAACCTGGCTGAATCGTAAACTTCAAAAATTGTTGTCGATTTCGTGCTGCTGAGTCGATAACTGGGATCGATCGATTTGCTTGAATATTACCAGCTAAGTTCAATGTGTCACCTCGATCGCGATCGGTTATTGGCTATTTATGTACTAATTAAATTCAGACTAAGTATCAGTTGCCGGCGATCGATATCCTCAGATCGACATCACTTTAATTAATTAACTAATTTGTGAATCACCTCGATAAAATCATGTCGATTTACTGGTTTGGTTAAATAAAGATCGGCACCTTGTTTTAAGCCCCAAAACCGATCCATGTCGGTATTCTTCGTCGAACACATCACCACTGGAATTTTCTGAGTGTCTACTTGAGACTTGATCGTTCGGCAAATTTCAAAGCCGCTGCGTCCAGGTAAAACCACATCCAAAAAAACAATATCAGGTTTGTTAGAACTCAAATATTTGAGAGCCTCTTCCCCATTGATTGCCGCAATTACCCGCCAACCTATAGTCTCTAAGTAATCAGTTAAAATCATTAGATCGGTCTGAACATCTTCGACAATCAGTGCTGTAGACATTTTAGTTGTCATTTGTATAGTT
>JBBRVB010000226.1:0-6995 GCA_038247275.1 Chroococcales cyanobacterium | reverse complement strand
TTTCCGCAATTCTTCCCACATCGCTACTATCAAGGCATCTTTTGCCTCGTCTGATAGTTCTTTTAGGTTGGGAAGTTCTTCCATATCGTTACTTTATCGGCTTTTCACTTTTTGTCAACCTCCCCCCAGTTGAGCAATTACCTTTGTTTTAATGCAAGATGTGAGACTACTGACCTTAATTCGATCGATAATCACACAGCCGCAGATACTCACCCACCGCTCGTTCCGCCGAAAAGTAGCGACCTCGATCGATCGAAGCCGAGCGACTCACCGGCAGATCCAGCGTTTGCAGCATCGCAGCGGCTAATGCGGTGGCATTTTCAATCGGCACCAATAAACCATACTTGCCAGCGGCTAAGATTTCTTGAGGGCCGGAAGGACAATCGGTAGCCACTACCGCGCAACCACAAGCCATCGCTTCGATCAACACAGTGGGTAATCCTTCCCAGCGAGATGAAAGTACAAACGCAGTCGCACGGGACATATATGCATAGGGATTTTGAACGAAACCGGGTAAGTAAACATCTTCACTAATACCGAGTGCGGCGATCTGTGCTTCGAGTTCGCTCCGGCATTCGCCCTCACCCAAAATCATCAGCCGAGCGGCTCGATGTTGCCGCAGTTGGGCAAAAGCTGCCAGTAGGTTGGTAAAATCTTTTTGGGGTGATAGTCGCCCCACTGCTAAAAATACTGGTGGACTGCCCTCAGCAAACCAGGGGTGTTCGACGGGTGCTTGAGCCTTGGCAATTAACTCTCGATCGACCACCGGATTGTACACTGTTTTTACCGTTCCTGGCTCGAAACCCAGTTGTGAGTCGAGATCCTCAGCGACACCTTGGGACACACCGACGATCGCATCAGCACGCGGATAGAGCCACTTCATGATCGGCGGCAAAAATTGACTGCGGCGTAATTTGGACTTACTCGCCGAGAGAGTGTCATGTTCGACTACGACTAACTTCGTTTTGCTCCGCGCCAGTTCTTTCGCCAATATTGCCGCAATATTAGCGTGATTCATGTGTGAAACTAATGCCAACGGCTGATGTACTTGCAGATATTTTGCTAGTGCTGGAATTGCCTTGGTCACCCTCCCAGTACCTAAATTTACCAGCCGGACGCGATCGGGTACCTGATCCAAATAAGGTCCCTCTGTGTCGGCGACAACTAGATCTAATCGGATCTCATGGTCTTGCATCCCTTTGAGTAAGTTGAGGGCGACTCTTTCGGCACCGCCACCAGCGAGATTTGGTAGAAAAAAAGCGATTCTTGACTCGATCATAAATTTATGGTTTCTCGATCGATCGATCGATGATTACTACCTAGATGAAGATGATTTTTTGGAGACTAAACTCACCCAAAGCCCAAAACCTAAAGCCTAAAGCCTAAAACCTAAATCCGATATCGACCCTTGCCGGACTTAATTTTGGACTGCTGTGCGGCTGTCAAAATAGCATTTAACTGTTGCTTGTGTTCTCGACGGATCGCTCTCATTTTTTCCTTCTGTTCTGAGGTGAGATTTAAACTTTTCCAGCCCAGCTCGACTGCGCGCCGACGGCTCTGTCTGGCTTGGGTTTCCACCTGTTGTTCGGGAGTTAAGATGGCATTTAGCTGCTGCCGTTCGTCGCTCCATAACTGGGAGATTTGCGCTGTTTGATCCTCACTCAGTTCGATCTGGTTGATACTCGCTAGCGAAATCCCCTGCTGCCAACCGGCGATTTGTTCCAATTGAACTACTTGTGGTGGCGTTAAGATCGCGCGGAATCGCTCCATATTCGCTTGCCGAATGGCTGAAATTTCCGCTTTGCGATCTGCACTCAAGTCGGTACCCTGGGGACTTTGATGCCGCGATGGAAGTTGCTGTTCGATGTGGTGAAATATTGGACGTTGTTCGGGCGTGAGGACATTATTGATGCAGTCGAACTTAGATTGATGAACTTGGGCGATTTGCGCTTGTTGCTCGGTAGTCAGACCGAGATTATCGATGTTTTTGAGGTTGCGGAGCACAAAGATCAGCAAGAATCCAAATGAGAAGATGTAAACAAAACTAGTGGATAAAGCAATCCCTGCAACTCCCAGCCAGCGGATGAATAGATAATTTAAACCAATATTGATCGCGAGATTAAATGCAGAACCAACGATCAGGATTTGATTTTTTCGCATGGCGGAGATCGACCGCACTACCAACATACACCCGATATAGAACGGGATCTGGAGCGCGAAGCTACTTTGAATCTGGGCGACGATCTTGGTATCAGCCGCAGTAAATGAACCTCTTTGCAACAGTACCTGGACGATTTGCTCGGAAAATATCACAATCAAACCAGTCAACGGCACACTCGCCGCAAAAATCAGGATCAGATAGTGCTTGAGTGAGTGACGGATGCCCGACCAATCATCATTCGCCACCATCTTGGAAAAGTACGGCATCACTGCCGTACTCAGTGCGGTACTCGCAATAATAATTGGCAATGTCACCATCCGGCTGCCATATTCTAGCGAGGCAATACTACCAGACGGTAACATCGCTGCCATCGATCGATCGACCAAGCCAGTACTGCACATCAAAAACGAACCGACAATTGCTGGTAGGTACTGATTGGCTACTTCTCGGATCTGAGGATTGAACCCGCACCATTTTGGGCGCAACGAGAAACCTTGTCGTCGCAGTACCAATCCGATAATTGTCATTTCCAAGAGTTGACCGCAGACCATCCCCGTAACTAAATTAAAGACCCCCCAAGACCGCATCCCAAACAGAAACGAGATCGTCACTATCGGCGTAATCATTTGTACCAGTGAGACTAATGCGAATCGCTCCCCAGCATTGAGTACTGCTCCCCAAATCGAACCAATCCCGGTCAGTAACAGCATTGGCGAGATCGCCCACAATAGCTTATTAGTCAGTGCTAATTTATCAGCACTGAACCCATTGGTGAGAGCTGGTAGATAGAGCGGCAGACTACCCAACATCACTAATGTGGTCATCAGCAGTAAGCCAATGCTCCAGATTGTTGCTCCAGCAAACAGTTTTTGGGCGGCTTTAGATCCTTCTTGCTCTCGTACCTTGATATAAGTTGGGATTAAAGCCGAGTTAAATGATCCAGCGATAATATTTAGGACAAAAGATGGAATAATCAAGGCAATTAGGAAGGCATCCAGGTCATCCGCTGTACCAAATTGATAGGCAACGACTAACTCTTTAATAATTGCTAGGAACTTAACGAAGACCGTCCCCAACCCAACGATAATTGTCGCACTAAGAATTCGACTATTAATCGAGCCGCTACTAATATTTTTCCAGAGTGTGGGGATTTTTTGCAATCGGTCTTTCATTAGATTATTAGTCGGGGCGGGAATTAAAGGATTGGATCGATCGAATTATGAGTAATAACTCTAGCTATAATATCCAGCAGGTAGTAATCCGATCTATTCACTAGGTTAAGCTGTCTAACTAAATTTTCGTCATCTAGATCCTTTGATACCAATACTTAAAGGTTATACTCTCGATCGAATTTGGGATCTAGATCCAATCTAATCACGATTTTGAGAGATAATTTTTTGGTTACGTACTGGTGGCAAGAATAAATCTGTTGACGACATCAATGGTGCCATTTGAAAATTACGATTTGTATGCTTTAGATACCATTTTTGATTGGTATTCATGGCAGCGATTAAAGCAAAGCTGGATAAGGTGTAGCGTTCTGCTAGTACTTCATGACTGAATAGTCCCCACAAACTTAGAAAGACAGCAAAACAAACTAAAATTGTCCGCTGTTCCCCCCGGTTGTGATAGATGACAGCCAAGATGGCACCAGGTAAAAATAGTACTCCCAAAATACCATTATCTGCCATGTGATAGAGATACATATTATGAGTAGATACCTCCGAAACAGTCCATTTGCGGGTCGATGCCAATCCATTACCCCAGAGTGGTCGTTTACCAAATGCAATCCAACCGCCAGCGGCAACTGCTTTGCGTTCCATCGCTGAGTCTTCCGATAGTGAGGGATTTTGGAACTCTTCTAGTCTGTTAACAATATCCCAATTGGCTCCACTCGGGTCGCCTTTGAAATAATCTGTCAGGATCTTGAGTGGATTGAGGGAGATCAACAAGAAGATCAGGATTATCGCTGGTACGATCACTTTCCGCCGCTGGTCGCAAATGACTTGACCGATGACCAATATAATTGTACAAATCAGCCAACCCAGAATTGCTCCGCGCGAAAATGTTGCCATAATCCCGACTCCAGAGACTAATATTGAGATCCAGCGGTAGGGCTTTTTGATAACGGTCAGACTCAACAGCATCCCCAACATGATGGCACAACCTGTTTTATTGGGGTCTACATAAAATCCGGCGGGGCGACCGACATTTACTTCGGTAAACACCCGGGGATTTAACAACTCAAATAAATTATTGCAGACGCTCATAAATACGACTGCTAAAATTGTATATTTAACTTGAACTGTAGATTTTTGCTGATAAATTGCATACATCATGACGATAAATAAAACTGATAAAACCTTCGATCTAAAGTCGATCGTGGAAAGTTCATCAGCACTAACTGTCATAAGTGATAAGAGTGAGATCGATAGATAGAAGATCATCCACAGTAGTAGTGGTTTGGGAATATTGGCAGCTTTCTTGAGAAAGGGCAGTGATAATAACGCAATCCCCACGATCCAAACTAGCGGCACGACCGGTAGCAACTGTGCTACAAATAGGTAATCGGGTATGTCTGAGAAGAATAAAAAAGTAACAATAATTGATAAAATATATTGATATCGATCTGCAAAAGTTTTGGTTTTACTTCTCGGCTCAACAAATTGCTCGAATAATTTAGTTGTCATTAGATTTATGAATAAATTTCAGGGTAATTGCAATTGATTGCTAGGCATCATGTGGCTGCACATCGATCGAAAGTTTTGATAAATAGTTTTGGAATTTCTAGTTAAAAGGAGCTAATATTGAAAACAGTTAAAATTAATTATAATGTGAGCGACTGGATATTTAATGATATCTTAGCCGATCGGATCGGCTACCGACATCAGCTAAACGATGCAAGATTGATACCCAAATCTAGCATGAGCCGATATCGGGATCGCCGCAGCGATGTGTGATACCAGATCGAAAATCACTACTAAGATCTGGGCGATCGCCTGACGAGGATGTCCAGCCAACTACCGATCGTCGAAATCACCGCCATCCTACGTAGTTATCAATTAAACATCAACAAGTACCGTATATGAACCGTTTTAATGTCTGCCTATTGGCGATCGGCTGTATATCATTGCTACCGCTCGGCTGTGCGAACAATCGCGACTTATCTAGTATCGCTGCTCCTGCACTCGATCGCCGCGATCTCGATCTGACTACATCGGTGACGCTGAATGCTGCAAAATCGCCAGCACCTGCTAGTACCAAATCGAGCCTAACTTACGCACCCACCTCAGCGGAATTTCTCAATCCCGAGCGAGGATTTCACGATGATATTGGATTGATGAGCGGTGCTGACTTCCGCTATGTCCGGCGCAAAGGGCATTCGATCGCGCGGGCAGTGATTCGCTTGGATGAATACCGCAACCGACCCCTACCCGTTGCATTTCTTGCCAAATTAAACCAGCAATTTCAACTAGTACGCACCGCCGGGATCAAGGTCATCCCCCGGTTTAGTTATAACTATCCCACTGGGAACGAAGACATCAAGCGGTCTCCAGATGCACCGCTGGCACTGACGATCGAGCATATCAACCAGCTCAAGCTCGTCCTCCAACAAAATGCCGATGTCATTGCTGTGATTCAGAGCGGTTTTATCGGTGCTTGGGGCGAGTGGCATAGCTCTGGGAATGAACTCGATCGACCTCAGCCAAAAGCCAAAGTTTTGGCAGCACTCTTAAACGCAGTCCCCACCAGTCGGATGGTGCAGATGCGGTATCCCGACGATCTCAGGACGAACTATCCCCAAGCGTTGACGATTGGTAATGCCTTTGGTGGTACTCGCCAAGCTCGGGTCGGTTTTCATAACGACTGTTTTTTGTCCAACCCATCTGATGCGGGGACTTATTACCCCGATGCGCCCGGACTCAAAAACTACATTAGTAAAATTTCGCCATTTATTGCCGTTGGTGGTGAAACTTGTCAGGTGACACCGACCGAACACCGTAGTGATTGTCCCACCGCTGAGGCTGAGTTAGCCAAATTTCATTGGAGTTATATCAATGCTTATTTTTACAAACCAGATCTCGATCGCTGGCGACAAGAAGGTTGTTATGCCAGGATCTCTCGTAATCTAGGCTACCGACTACAGTTGGTGCGATCGGACTTTCCTGCCAAAATTCAGCAGTCACGACAATTAACTGGTAATTTTACGATTAAAAACGTTGGTTACGCCAGTCCTTTTAATCCGCGCGGCTTGGAAATAGTTGTGCGCCATCGGCAAACGGGAAAAGTCTATCGCCTCCCAATCCTCAAACCGTTAAGCAAAACTCACGACCCCCGGTTCTGGATGCCGCAGGCTGGGGTCATCACTGTCGATGTTCGCGCCAAAATTCCGCAAACTGCCCCAGCAGGTGTCTACGAACTGCTATTAAATCTCCCCGATCCGATGCCTAAACTCATCAATCGCCCAGAGTATTCGATTCGCTTGGCTAACGAACCAACTTGGGAAGCTAAAACTGGGTTCAACTCACTTCGCCGAACGGTGCAGCTAAATTAATTTATCGGTGGCATTGCCGTGAGATGGATTCGATCGCAATTGTGGGCATTATGAATGTATGATACTTCGTACATTTCTGTAACCTAGCAGTCCAACATCATCATTTGAGCCACTATTATTCATGAAAGTTACTTTGGTTATTTATGGACTCGGCAGTGGCGGAGCCGAGCGAGTCATGTCGATCCTCGCTAATTACTGGGTCGCTCATGGTTGGGAGATTACGCTGATGATGCTAGTCGATCCGACTCAACCACCTTTTTATCCATTAGATCCACGGAT
>JBBRVB010000225.1:0-7001 GCA_038247275.1 Chroococcales cyanobacterium | reverse complement strand
ATCGTCGTTGATGCGCTGTTCATTATTTTACGTCAATTTTGCCTTCGATCGTCATATCATACATCAAATCAGCAACGCCCGAATTTGTTCGGTGGGCTGGCGATTAAATGGATGAACTTGCCGCTCTGCTAGAGGTGTAAAAATCGGACTGATGGGGATTCTGACCGCTGTTGTTCCTTCCCCTAATGCAACTGACATCGACTGCTGCGGATTGGCGATTTTTGCAGTCTGTAACTGGTACGGTAGATGGTTACTCAAAATCTGACGCGCCTTGGCGATCGATGGATCTTCGAGCGGATCGGTTCTTTTGAATTGCAGCGTTTCAGCATCGATCTCATAAGTGCCTTGAGTCTTATTGCAATAGCAAGCATCGTTATAGATGGCAATACCATGTTTCACCGATTGCAGTGTCGTAAAGGAAAGCGATATCTGCCGCAAATTAAAAATAGCTTGACGAGCTTGTTTTAAGGCAATGTCCAATTCATTCCAGTAATAGTAAGCAAGTTTACGATCGATCCGACCAGAATCCTCGGTCTCATTTTTTGAAAACCGCTCTTATTCGCTATTTGCGACACGAGCTTAGATAATTAATGATGATTGAGTCGATCGCATCACAAAAAATTAGTCTCTGCTAAGTTCGGAGGTTAGCAACTGCTGCAATCCGCTCGATTAAAATTCGCCCCCGACCCGCCATCTGCTCGGCATTCGACAGAAATGAAGGGGCAATCGCATTGAGGTTCTGTTGCTCCGATCGCATCCAATCGATAATATACGATCGCACCTCAACATCAGCAGTGGCAATCTCAGCCAGAAAATTAGGCGCACCATTGAACAACGCCACCAGATCCTCAAAGTCTTTACTAAAGTAATGCTGACCTCTGCCCCGACTCCCAAACGCGACAATTTTCGCCGCAATCACATAAGGCAGCGAGAAGATCCGAATCTGGCGACCGCTCGGTAATCGATAATTTATCGCCCCAGCTACCCCAGGTAAATACCACTGATTCCCAAACCCCAACACCTTTTCATCGATTGGCATCACATCCAACTTAATTCCCCGACACAACCACCGACATAACGGTGCGCCGGGGGTCGTGTCTTCTTCCAAACCTAATTCGCGAAGCTGTGCTGCCAAACGATAATAACCAGCCTGTGTCGTAACTTCGACCACACAATCCACATCATCGGTGGGTCTGACTTCCAGTGCGGCAATTGCATCTAAATACAAGGGAATAGTCGCTCCACCCGTAAACGTCACATCCAAAGGTAAGTCAGCAATTGCCGCAGCAACGATCTCCAGCATTTCAATCGCGTTCATATCCCCAATCGCTCCGCCAATAAAGTCGCCGCTAACTGTTGCTCTCTCACCCTGCCACATCGCAGCGCATCAACCAAACCTAACAACTCATGCAGAGCGGGATCGGTCTTAACTGCCAGTGGAACCGAGGAATATAATGGCTCGATCGCTAAACCGCGAACTTCACCAAAATCAGCCGCCCAGACATAGGGTTCGGCACTGGATGAAATAATTTCTTTCAACGGCGAGACAGCATGAGCCGTAGGGATTCCCCGTACCATCGTCCCTGGTACGACTGGGTAAACATATTTCAAGCCGTGAATCAGAAACTCTGCCAGATGGGGTAACAGTACCTGTTGAGATTCTGAGTTATAGAGTTTGGCAGTAGCACTGCGCTTGAGTCCCGCATGAACTTCGGAAGCACTCATCCCCAAACTAGTAGCAAGATCGCTATACCGCCAGGACTTCCCCTGCCAGAGATAGAGCTTGAGTAGAACCAGTAAATCTTGAGGTTTCAGCACGTTATTCAACTAGGTCATTTACTTCTATTCTACATTCGCAAATAGAGAATAAGAATAACCTCAGTAAATGAGCCAATCGTTCCAGAGAACTCTCACCTCATAAAGCTCGAACATCCGACCGCCGCCTAGCGGCGCACAAGCTTCCGATGTAACTATCGCCATCTCCTTTACCTGTGATTGAGCGATTAACATTGTATATTATTAGTTAATAATCATCACATAATCATCAGATTTTGGCAGCTCTGTCAAAATAATCCTTAGCTTAATTACTTCTAAGTCTAACCAAAATGTCTGAAGATTCAAAAATATCTAAAGCCACCATTACTAAGTTAATACACAAGATAGATAAACTCCAGTTGAGTACAGTTCAATCTTATACCTTAAAAGATACGATTTATCAGCTAATTCCAAGTATTGTCAGCATTCAAGACCAAGGATATAAACTAGCAGATATCAGTGCTTACCTTAGTGAAAATGGTGTAGTTATTAGCTATCTAACTCTCGGTCAATATCTTAAAGAAATCCAGCAAGAAGCTTGGTTGATACGCAGTGAGGATGAACCGTCTTGTCCAGATTTCCCCGATTTGGAATTAAACTTGGAATTTGACAAAGTAATAGACTCTAAAGATTCAGATTATTATCAGGTTATCTTTCACCACTTAGCTGATGAAAGTCTAGAAGTAAAAGTGGCTGTTCTAAAGGTTGTTAGGAGGATTAGTGGTGCAGGGTTAAAAGACGCTAAAGATGCGATCGAATCTACAAACGTAATAGTTGTTAGTGGTGTCCATAAAATAGTTGCTGAATATGCAAAATATAAGATTGAAAAAGCTGGCGGTATTACTTCGATCGAACGGACAGACAATTTAGGAGACATTCCACGTAACGAACGATTCCTGCCAGATTATATCGACGAACTTGAATTCTATGAAGTTTTAACTCTCGAACAAAAACAAGAATGGAAAAACAGATGTGTTTTTGCATCTGCAAGACGCAAACGAGTCAATAAGTTATATAAGGAGTTTTTGGATTCACGATAAAGTTGACAGTGAGTTTCGATTCACTCCGCCTGTGTCGCTGTCAGTAGTTCCGGCAAGTTACCTTTGAAAATCACCATTACTCACCATCATCGTAAACACCGCATAACAGTATCGATCGCGATCGATGCAATTATCTTTCTACAAGTTCGATCCTAACGCGCTTGCCGAGAACTCTAGCAGCGCGATCGAAGCAATAACCCGTTAGAATGAGTCAAAATTTGACAAATAGTGGACTAAACGTTTGCACGGACGATACACAACTTCACAAACGAATCGACCCAAACGTATCGAATTTTTGCCCAAAAAGTCCCAAACGTTTGGGTATTTACCCTAAAAAACGCTCTTAAAATAAAAAAAATTACTATTCATAGGGATGGCAAATATTTTTATTCGCAGTTCGTTTACCTAGTTCGTTTACACCAAACGAACTAAATTTTATTTAGGGGTTTCGTTTCCCTAGCGATCGAGCATATAATTTCGTGATTATGCTCAAACCGCTACCCAGACAGGTACTCAAACCACAACCAGCTAAGGACACCAGAACTAACCCTTCACCCCAGACAAATGGACGAACGGTATTTCTCGGCGAGAACATCTATTGGAATTTAGATAAAGTTTCTAATCCCCACATGGTGATTCTCGGTACTTCTGGCAGTGGTAAAACTCAAACGCTCAAAGCGACCGCCTCCGCATTGTTTCACTCATTTTCTAGTCGCTCGATTATCTTGGATTTCCACGGCGACCAACAGTTACCAGGGGAGATTTATTATTCGCTAAATATGGTGTCTCCGCATGGTATCAACCCATTAATTATCAATCAAGATCCTGAAGGAGGTGGGCCGAACATTCAGGCGATCGCAGTAGCTGCCAACTTACGCCGCTCGTTAATATTGGGAGTTAACCAAGAGGGCTTATTAATCCTGATCTTGGACGAACTATATCGAGAATTTGGGATCGACCAGGGCAATCGTCAAACCTGGAACCGGAAGCCGCCGCACTTTGGCGACCTCCAGAAAGCGATCGATAACCGTGCCGATGCTGGTTGTGCGGACTCGGCAAAGCTACGAATTAAGATGGCGGCGACCTTCCAATATTCGGTGTTCTCCAAGTCCCAAGTCGATCTCGATGGTGGCAAGTTGATTCGGATCGACCTGTCGAAAGTACCGCCCGAACTGGGATCGATCGCCTCTGAAGCTCTACTCAAACAGTTGATGGATGGTCACAGGTTAGCAGGTGAAGCGAACGAACCGAAGACATTCGTATTCATCGATGAAGCGAAAGAGATGCGCGGGTCGAAAACACTCGATCGGATTGCCGCAGATGGTCGGAAGTATGGTTTGGGTGTCATCCTCGCCAGCCAGCGGGAGAGTCATATCAGTGCAGACATTCTCGCCAACTCTGCAACGAAAATCGTTCTCCCCGTCGATGCTGCCGATGTGCGGCGAGTGGCTAGCCGATTTAGATTTGATGCGGGGCGAGTCGCAAGTTTACAGACTTTCCAAGCTTTAGTCCGCATGGGTCAGGAAGCTTCAACCTGTAGGATTCAACCGTATTATCAGAGGACTGGAAAATGAAGAAAGTTGCTGCGTCGATTCTATCTTTGGTGGCGATCGGGACTTGGTGGTCGGTCGAACGCCCAATTCATAAATCTATTGCTGCATCAGCAACCGATCGAGAACAACACAAGATCGTCCCCGATCCATTCGAGAACGAGGATAGTAGCATATTCGCAGCTACTCCCAGCACTTTAGCGCGATCCGCGAATGCCCAAACTACTACCTCTGACACCCAGCCATTTACCACCGCACCAAAATCCGCCAAGCGGTTGAAGATTCAGGTTGAGGTGACGAGTCCGAACGACTTGAAGGTGAAAGAGGGTCAGCACATCGCCATTAACGACACGGTTGCCGATAACAACCGCGTCCAACGCGCTACTCTCACAGCCGAATTAAGTAAGGTTAATTTGCAGCTAGAAAAGCTCAAATTAGCCCCCAAGGTAGCCTCGATTCCTCCGGAGGTACATAGCCTCAAACAAGCTGTAAAGCACTCTTACGCCCAGGATGAGGCGGAGATCGCATCGGTGAAGAGTCGCATTTCGGAGCTTCAACGCAAGTATCGACTAACCCAACGATCGACGACTGCGCCATTACCAGAAACCGCTTCGGTGCGATCGCTAGCGCACTCGGTGACAGATATCGAGACAGCAATTAGAACCCAGCAGCGCAAGATCGATGCCCTCAAAACGATTGGGGATGATGATAAAGCAATTAGCGAACTCGACAAGCCCATCGGCGAACACGAACAGATTCAACTCGCCAAACTCCAACAATCGTTGACTGAAGCGCGCTTGAAGGTCGATGAAGCTAGAGCGATCGAGGATACCGCCAGGATGACTCGATCGAATAAGGTTGAGGAAGTCAGAGTAGAGCTAGTCAACGCGCAACGGGATCTCGACCTCGCCCATGCCAAGCTTGCAGCGGCGATCGAGAAAAGTAACCAAGAATTGGCCGATCGCCAAGTTGCTGAAGCCGAGCGGGAAGATCGAGTATTTCGCACCGAGTTAGAACGAATCAAACTCACTGAAGTTGCCAACCTCCAGAAACACGATCGCGAATATGAGATCGCCCAATTACAAATTAGAAAAACTCAGTTAGTCAGCCAGATTCGAGAACTCAAAGGAGTAGTAGCCCCATTCAATGGGACAGTGAAACGGGTGAAACTATTAGCTCAACAGGGGAATGTATTGAGATCTGAGGTTGGGCTGATGTATGCGAATGCTTCGGTGCAACATCGAGCCGATTCGTTTCCACAAAAAAGGCACCCTTACAAAATTAACCTGTAGGGGTGCCCTGCGATATCGATCTGCAACTTAGAGGATGTTTGGAAAGTATAGTTTGCTACATAGATCCAAGAGAATCCCCCTAAATCCCCCTTAGAAAGCTACCGTGTATACATAAGTATATTGGTGACGATCGTCGTCCTTTACCCCACCCCAGCCCTCCCCTTATAAAGGGGAGGGAGCAAGAAAGCCCCCCCTTTATAAGGGGGGTTGGGGGGGTAATTCAACCTCAAACGAAGTCCAGCCGACTTGTGTATACACGGTAGCCTTAAAAAGGGGGACTTCTAAAGCCCCCTGCTTGGTGCGCTAAACTGTCGGGGAACCCGAACAGTACGCGCATCCGCTTTTTAAGGGGGTTGGGGGATTTTCACCGATGCTGGTATAAACAGCTCGATCTTGTCCGTATTTCCAAACATCCTCTTAGACTAAGCAGACTTATCAGCTTTGAGTTTCTTTCTCATCCGCACTGCTGCGGTACCACCGATGATGGTGCCGATAATAGTAAATGGTTCGGGAACAGCGGTACTCACGATTGGAGCGAAATTAGATGTGTTTCCACCGATTAAGCTCAAGTCACCGTCGATCGCACTAAATATGGCATTGTTTGCAGGGCTACTCGCTAGAGTATTTGCCTCAAATCGGAACGTAACCGAATTGGTATTCTCGAAATAGAAAATGGCAGCCCCACTTGCATCTGTCTCTAGGAAGTTTTGACCTGGCCCGGTAAAAAGATAGCTGTTAGCATCTTCGGAGGCAGTTAATGCTTGAGCCGTATTACCAAGTTGATAGCCGACTAAGCCACTATTTTTGGCGATTCGGACAGCCTCGCTTTGACTTGGTTCCCCATCTACGTCATACACCAAAAAGCGCAGAGCTAGACCTTGGGCATTAAGAGGGGTGGTAAAGGTACCGCCGCCATTAAAAAGGTCGAACTTGTAGGTTAAGCCACCTGCTTGTCCAGGGGTGGCGGCATTGTATAGAAAGCCCGTATCACCAGAGGGTTGGCCAACATTCTGAGAATAATTTGGCAAATGTCCGAGCAGGCTATAACCAGTACCAAAAGGCGTAGCTGTAACCCTGGCATCGATCCCTGAAGCAACATTCAGATAATCAATTGTCGCGTTACTAGAGCCAGGACCAAAGTTAAAACCATTGAAGCCGTCAGCGAGGTTGGTAGGTCCGACTAGATTGCTGAAATCCAGATCGACGGCAGCAGCTTGTTCGGGCTGGACAACGGTAGCCACAGCAGCCAGAGTCAATACGGACAGACAGATCGACCGATCGATCTTCGCTAGAGATTTGAAATT
>JBBRVB010000224.1:0-7027 GCA_038247275.1 Chroococcales cyanobacterium | reverse complement strand
TTACCCCTTACCCTCTCTCCCGATTCGCCCGTAATTGCCCACAAGCAGCACTAGCACCCAAACCCTTGGAATAACGCACACTCACGGCGATATGTTGGCGTTCGAGCACATCGACAAAATCTTGGACATCTCTGGGTGTGGGGCGATCGAAATCGGCATCCTCGATCGGGTTGTACGGAATTAGATTAACATGGGTTTGAAAGCCGCGTAGTTTGCTAGCTAATTCCACCGCTAGTCTGGGTTGGTCGTTTACGCCAGCGAGGAGGATGTATTCGACACTCAATCGTCTCCCAGTAATTTGGACATAATCCCGACATTCATCGAGTAGCTCGTCAATCGGGTAATTAATGGCTGTCGGCACTAATTCAGTGCGAAGTTCTTGATTGGGTGCGTGGAGACTCACCGCTAGGGTAACTTGAAGTTCGTGTTGGGCGAGTTCGTGAATCTTACCAGGTATGCCCACTGTGGAGACAGTAATCGATCGTTGGGAGATGCCGATATCTTTATTAATTGAATTAACCGCTTTGACAACATTGTCCAAATTTGCCAATGGTTCGCCCATGCCCATGAATACCACATGACTGACACGCTCCTGAAAATCTTCCTGCACTGTCAAGACTTGATCGATAATTTCATGGGGATAGAGATGCCGCATAAATCCCCCCTTCCCCGTCGCGCAGAAGGTACAAGCCATCGCACAACCAACCTGGGAAGAAACGCACACTGTCAGGCGTTTAGCGGTGGGAATCCCGACAGCTTCGACGATTTGCCCATCTTGAAGCTGGAGTAAGTATTTGATCGTACCATCGTTGGATACCACCCGCTGATGGATCGTCGATCGACCGATCGGTGTCTCCTTGACACTTGCTCGCCACTGCTTGGAAAATACAGTAATATCAGCCAAGGACTTCGCTCCCTGCTGGTAAATCCATTGATATAATTGCTTGCCCCGATAAGCTGGCTGTCCTTGCTCCTGCACCCAGGCGGTCAATTCTGCTAAACTCAAGCCTAGTAATGGAGTAGCCGTGCTTTGAGTGTTGGGATCTAAAGTAATGACAGACATGTTTTTGAGGGTTATGATTGCAGGAGTTATGGAACTGGGTGGGGAGAGATCGGACAGCAATATTGCCAACGATCCATCGACTAGTCAGCAGTTCTGTCTATCTCTGGCTCGGAACATTATTCTAACCGAATGGCTGACGATCTGGGGCAGATTTTTAGTAGCATCAGTGCTACTCGATCTAATTTCTCAATGCTCGACTCGATTATTAATTGACGATCGCACTGAATCTCCACAGTCCATGTTATGACATTTCCGATCGAGACAATGTATCTAGATCGGTTTGAGTCTGGTTAATCAGCACTCTCTCTAGCTCCTGTTCCCGCTCTATCCCCTATCCCCTATCCCCTATCCCCTCTCTATGGCAAGATCGATCGAACAAGTCGGACAAGATTTACATTATCTCCAAACAGCTAGCAGCGATCTTGGCACCGAACTAACTACTGCTTATCAGCGTTATTTTACTGCTCTTGCACCGACGCTCAAGCAACAGTCGATTCAGAGTTGCTATTACTTATGCACCAACTGTTATCCAGATGCTTTTCTGAAATTAAATTACAATCAGCGATCGCAACTACTCAAAACTTTGCAGCGAGTAATTAGTAATGCGATCGCCGATTTAGTCGTTCAGATCGATTCATCAGCTCGGAGCGATCGCGAGGATGAACCAACTGGTGAATTAACATCGATCCCCATTATGCCGATCGATTGGTTTGCAACACCAACTTCTTTATCAACTTGGCATCAGAACTTAGAAGCAGAAATTACTCATAGCTTGAAAGAGATTTCTTACAAAGTAAATTTGCTCCTTCAACAGGCGCGAATCATGCCACCAAATATTCCTAAGCCGATTTTAGAAGCGGGTTTTCAAGTCGATCGCCAGGGTGAAAGTAATGCTAGTGTTCCAAATTTATTAAGTATTTTAATCGAACAAGAGTCAGATGAACAGCTCCCAGAAGATAATAGTAGCGATCGCGCGATCCTCGGTAATGGTATCGATCGACCTGTCTCACTCGTCGAATTAGAGGGTGATGATTTTCCACAGATAGTGCAAATTCATAGTATTTATTTGCGATTGACAGAGATTGAATTTTCAGATGCTAATGTTTTGAGTTTACGAAAAAATATCGAACGATTAGTTGGTAAAATCAAGATATTGCGACGTGAATATATCCAAAAACAGCAAGAACTCAAAATCGCCGAAGCCGAATCAGCTTGGCGAAATAGTTGGTTTGAAAATTAGTAACGCTTTAATTATTATTTAGGTTTTAGTAAGATTGATGTCCGACGAACCAGACTGGTTAAGAATTCAAAAAGCACTGGCGATCGAAGCCGAATATGGTTATACCGATCTAGTCGGACAACAGTACCGCTTCGGCGAATTTTTGTGTTTGAGTTTCGGTAAACCGCCAACTCATGTAAGTTCCAAAGATCGTCAACATTGGCGCGAGCTAGCCTTTGAGTTTGCCAAATATCACGATTTGACGTTAGTAGAACGCAAGTTATTACTTGCTAAAGCCAGTCAATTCTTGACAGTTGCTCAACAAGTTGCGATCCGCGCACCCAGCCAGCAACCAGTTAGTTTACCGAAGGTAAATGAAGCACCCAAAAAGATTATTCCCAGCCCAACCACTACCCCCAAGCTTTCACCCGCGACAATTCCGACGATTCAAGCAGATACTAATTTAACACTCGATCGATATTTACGAGATATTCCCACATTAGGTATTCGTAAAGCCGAAATTCTCGCCAGATTGGGATTATTAACTGTTAAGGATGTCTTATATTACTATCCGCGCGACCATATCGACTATGCCAAACAGATAAATATTATCGAACTAGAACCAGGAACTACCGTTACTCTAGTCGGCATAATTCGCAAGATCAATTTCTTCACCAGTCCCAAAAACAAAAAACTTAACGTCCTCGAAATCACCATCAAAGATGAAACCGGTAGCCTCAAAATCAGTCGCTTTTATGCCGGAACTCGTTACAGTAATCGCAGTTGGCAAGAATCATTAAAACGTAAATATCCCGTCGGGAGTTGGATCGCCGCATCGGGATTAGTCAAGCAGGGTAAATATGGGATCAATTTAGATAACCCCGAAATTGAAGTATTAGCAGATAGTGATGCGAGCATTTCTTCACTCAAAATCGGGCGAGTATTACCAGTTTACCCATTGATTGAGGGCGTATCCGCTGATGTCGTCCGTGAAGCCGTGATGACAGTTTTACCTGCGGCGGGACTATTAAAAGATCCCTTACCCACGGTAGTGCGCGAGCAATATGGATTGATGGAATTAGCGGTATCGATTCAAAACATCCATTTCCCCGAAGATAGCGATACCAAAGGAGCCGCCAGACGCAGACTAATTTTTGATGAGTTCTTCTATCTCCAACTAGGCTTCCTCCAACGCCGCCATCTACTGCGTCAGGTACATACTCAAACCATCATCAAACCGACGGGAGTATTGATCGACAGGTTTAGAGAGATGTTACCATTTCAGCTCACCAACGCTCAACAACGAGTCATGAGTGAAATATTAGCCGATCTCCAGCAACCCGCACCGATGAACCGCTTGGTACAAGGTGATGTCGGTTCCGGCAAAACCGTAGTCGCAGTCATGGCAATTCTCTCCGCCATCCAATCCGGCTATCAAGCCGCACTCATGGCTCCCACCGAAGTCCTCGCCGAGCAACACTATCGCAAACTAGTGGGCTGGTTTAACCTCCTCCATCTCCCCGTCGAACTTCTAACTGGTTCGACTAAAGCCGCCAAACGCCGCCAAATCTACAGCGAACTCGAAACAGGCGAACTCTCGATCGCTGTCGGTACTCATGCTTTAATTCAAGATAAGGTCAACTTTCGCAATCTCGGTTTAGTCGTCATCGACGAACAACATCGCTTCGGCGTATTCCAACGGGCTAAATTGCAGCAAAAAGGCTCTCAGCCCCACGTCCTGACGATGACAGCAACACCCATCCCCCGGACTCTGGCTCTCACCCTCCACGGCGATTTAGATGTCAGCCAGATTGATGAACTCCCCGCAGGGAGACAGCCGATTCAAACCAACGCCGTCAATAGTCGCCAACGCAGCCAAGTCTACGAACTGATGCATCGCGAAATCGCCCTGGGGCGACAGGTATACGTTGTCCTTCCCCTCGTCGCCGAGTCCGAAAAGCTCGATCTCCGCGCCGCTACCGAAGAACACGAGCGATTAGCCACCGAAGTATTTCCCCAATATCAAGTTGGCTTACTCCACGGGCGGATGGCTTCGGCGGATAAAGATGCCGCACTGGGCGCATTTCGTGATAATGTCACCCAAATTATCGTCTCCACCACCGTCATCGAAGTCGGCGTAGATGTCCCCAACGCCACCGTCATGCTCATCGAAAACGCCGAACGCTTTGGACTATCCCAACTCCACCAGTTACGCGGGCGCGTCGGGCGGGGCGAACATCGTTCCTACTGTCTGCTGATGAGCGGTAGTAGTTCTAGCAACGCTAAACAACGTCTACAGGTGCTAGAACAGTCCCAAGATGGATTTTGGATCTCTGAGATGGATATGCAACTACGCGGCCCTGGGCAGGTGCTAGGCACCCGTCAATCGGGGGTAGCAGATTTTGCTCTAGCTAGTTTAGCAGAGGATGGTGAGGTACTATCGATCGCGCGAGATGCAGCAGAAAAGGTGATTTTACAGGATAAAGATCTCAGCCAATCACCCCGATTGAAAGCGGAGTTAGATTATCGCTTTCAGAAGCTGATGGGCGGAAGCATTCTGACTTAAACATCAGGGAAGAGCCAAGGAGAAAAAGTATTAATTTCTGAAGCTGGTATTATTATCGCTCGAATTAGCCCAATTTTACTAGTCAATTATTGTTCGATCGAGAACAGACAGTCGAAAGTATTAGAGCCGTATTCGTAGATGGTGAGAGTCTTTTTCCTAATTCAGCAATTTTCGATCTAGCTCATGCCCAAATAGCCATCAAGAATCCTGCTTTAATCAAAGAATGTTATTTAGTCGAAATCTAAGGAGCTATTAAGATGTTAGATATACATAAGTCTAAGGAAATTCTAGAGGATTATTTTGCAAATGTGACTCGCGAGCAATTTGCAATAGATTTAGAAAAGTATTGTCCAGAATTAGTTGAAGCAGAATCAGCTAATCGATCGTTAGAGATATCTAAAAATTCAAAGCTATATCAGCAAGCCAAGCAAGAGAGTAAGCTAGAGATTGTGCCTAAACTTTTGAAAAAGGGAATGAGTATTCAGGAAGTAGCCGAACTTTTAGAATTGGATGTACATCTGCTGGCTAAATAGACATTAAATTTATCCATAAATCACGATCGATTGCAACAAGCCCTATCAACGAAGCCGCCCGCTCGGTCTGATTCGGGAGAATGGTATAATCGTTGATAACATCCAGAGTGGGAGCATCTTGCCCAGTTCCGGCAGCGTATTTTAGCCG
Source organism: Chroococcales cyanobacterium (assembly GCA_038247275.1). Taxonomy (GTDB): domain Bacteria; phylum Cyanobacteriota; class Cyanobacteriia; order Cyanobacteriales; family Chamaesiphonaceae; genus Chamaesiphon. Next base: position 1,498 of record JBBRVB010000224.1, on the reverse strand, counting down.
ATCGCGATCCCATTACCCAGCCCTTCTATGCTAGAGTCATCATTACTCGCACCAGGTAATATCCTCGGTAATCGTTATGAGATCGTCCGCGAACTTGGACGCGGTGGCTTTGGGCGGAGTTATTTAGCCAACGATCTCAATAAATTTGGCGAAAAGTGCGTACTCAAAGAATTTGCGCCCCAACTGCAAACGGAATTAATCAAAGCTAAAGAATTATTCGAGCGCGAAGCCGCGACTTTATACAAACTCAAGCATCCCCAAATTCCGGCTTTTCGTGAGTTAATGCGCGTTAATAGCGGTGGTGCGGAATCCCTGCTGCTAGTTCAGGACTATATCGCGGGAGAAACATATCTAGCTCGGTTAAACGATCGACTCAAACAGCAGCAACTATTTAGCGAAGCCGAGGTAGTCCAGTTTTGCAAGGACTTGTTACCAGTCCTCGATTATATTCATCGGATTGGGGTGATTCATCGCGATATCTCACCCGATAATCTGATTTACTGCGATCGAGCTAAGTTACCGATTTTGATTGACTTTGGCAGTGTCAAGGAGATTGCCGCTACTTTAATTTCTCGCTATAGTAGTGCCAAAATTGCCACCCGGATCGGTAAGCAAGGTTACGCCCCCGATGAACAAATGCTGCGAGGTAAAGTGTCGCCATCGAGCGATCTGTATGCTTTAGGTGCCACTGCTTTGACCTTACTCACGGGTAGAGATGCTAGTACCCTCTATAGTCCTGCTGAATCGACTTGGCAATGGCGTAAATATGTCCAACTCAGTCCCGAATTCGGTGCGATAATCGATCGCTTATTGCAACACAATCCCCAGGATCGCTATCAATCAGCAGCAGCAGTTTTAGCAGGGCTATCTGCCGTTAATATCAATTATACAGCACATGTAGCTCCATCCGCGCGATTTCCGACTAATTCGATCCCGATCGTCCGCAATAATCGGATCTCGCAACTTAAAACCATTGAAATTAGTCCCAAAAGCAAGGCTCCTACTGCTGCCCAATCGACAGAAGTAGCGGCAAGAGATCCTCATGAGTGGAAAAAACCAGCTTGGCAAGTCACAAAAGTGATGAGTGTGACCCTTTTGACATGCGTAGCAATTAGTGGTGCCGTAAAATGGGTACAAGCAATCGATCCGATCGGCATGGCAACTAGACAATTTAATAGTACTACCGCCGGCATCGCCAACTCGATCCCCAATCCCCTCAAACCTCAGCCATCCGTCCAACAACGCCAACAAGATCTAAATCAACAGCTCAAACAACTCAATATTCCCGCAGCTAAATTTTATCGTCAAGTCGATCGAGCTTTTTATGCCAAACATCCAGAACTCAATGGTCGAGCTTTGACTGCTAGACCTGAAGATCGTCAACTTCGCCAAGAATGGCAAGATTTGGCTGTTGAAATATTAGCCAACAGCAGGAGGTAAACCTTAGCTCCGCACCAGGTACCCTCTGCTCAGGCAGATCCGCGAACGATGAAAACCC
>JBBRVB010000223.1:0-7038 GCA_038247275.1 Chroococcales cyanobacterium | reverse complement strand
CAGGTGGAAGTTCGGAGCGATCGAAGCCCCCGTCAACTGTTACTAACTGCGCCCAAGCAAGATTATCTTGGTGATGGCTTCAAGATTGGATTGCAGAAAAATTTGTGGATCTATTTAGACCCACAGGTGGTATATGGTAACTATCCAAGGCTAGATGTCAAGTTCAAGCCGCTCACCCGTCAAAAAATTAGGGTTGAATACAGCCAAGCCGAGTATGCACCAGTCGCCAATGCTAAGGCAACTCAAGAGCGACTGGTAAAAACTTTTGGCAAATCAGGAGCTTATATTTTCGAGCATCGTTTGGGCTGTTGGCGGTTGACGCAGGAACTACGATCTGCTAAAACTTCGCCATAGCAGCGGTACAAAAGTAGTTAGCAAAAACCTCAAAATGAAAACAGCAAACTTATTTACCAGCCTGAGTAATCCGATTTTCCGACGGTTGTATGCCGCGCAAACAATTAGTCTGTTTGGCGACGCGCTGACTTGGTTGGGTTTAGCATTATTAGCATTTGAATTGGCGGGTAAATCTTCGCCTGTAGTCCTCGCGGGTGCGTTGACGCTGCGGGTGACGGCTTTTGTATTGCTCTCCCCATTGGCGGGAGTGGTAGCAGATAGATTCGATCGCCAGCCGATCCTGATGATTACTCACGTTGGACGAATGTTGTTAGTCTGTCTATTACCATTCGTCCGTGAAATCTGGCAAATCTACGCCCTGGTATTGGGCTTAAATATCTTCAATGCTTTCTTCACTCCTACATATCAGGCAACGATTCCGTTAGTCACAGGTAAAGCCGATTATCCCCAAGCGATCGCCTTGTCTAGTACCACTTATCAGATTTTAGGGGTATTCGGGCCGGGGATTGCTGGCGTGTTGGCACTATTTATCGGTGCAAGAGAGCTATTTTTCTGGGATGGTTTGAGCTTTCTGCTGGCTGCGATCCTCATTTTTACTCTTCCTGGCAACCTCCGGGTAGCATCATCTGGAGCTAAATCGGTAGGGCGAATTTGGACGGATATTCTAGCTGGTACGACGAGACTGTGGACTGATGCGCCGATTCGATATGGTTTGGTAATGCAGTTAGTGGCATCGATCTCAGGTGCCCAGATTTTGGTAAATACTGTCGGTTACGTCCAAGGTACGCTCCAGCAAACAGCGGTACAGTATGGCTGGGTGATGATGGGATTTGGCTTGGGTGCTACTTTTGGAACGATGGCACTCGGTAGTTACCCCCAATATCGAACGAAAATCGTCACATTACTCGGTGGTGGCATCCTCATCGTCGCGGCATTACTCCCCGCCAATGATGTGGGATTAGCTCCATTGATTTTATTATGGTCGATCGCCGGATTCGGGCAAAGCTTAATCAATCTATCGATGCAAACCTTAATCGCCGATCGGACTCCTACCGATATCCAGGGGCGCGTCTATGGAGCACATTTTGCTTGGAGTCATCTGTGGTGGGCGGGTGCTTATCCTTTAGCTGGATGGTTGGGCAGTGCTTTTCCTGGGCAGACATTCTTTTATGGTAGTTTAGTCGGATTGGGGTTACTATCGATCGTGCATCTGGTATTGGCACCTGACAGGTTCGCTCATACTCATCCAGAGTTTTCACATATTCACCAGCACCATCACAGCACCAATCATCAGCACGAACATGCTACGGCGGTTGAGACAGAGGAAGCAGAACATCAACATTCACATACTCACTCACAGTTGAGTCACATTCACTCTCATACCGATATCGGTCACGAGCATTTAGAATTTCACTAATTGCAGTTAAGCAGTTAGATGGCAATGACACTCTGGTTTTTCGATCGCCAAGAAAAGATTGGGCGACTCTCAATACTTCTCGGTTAAAGAATCTAGTCACAATCCTTGCCCCCCGACCCCCAAGTTTGAGGGACTTCAAGAGATTTGCCGATCGCCGAGATCTCTTTCTTTTGGGATACTCATTTGGCTGAGGCGATCGCTATGCTAGAAATAGCAACTAAAAATCAGAGGGGAAAATGATAAATTTAAATTCTCGAAAGGCGTTGATATTTGGTACTAGCACGATCGCCTGTAGCTCTGCACTATTAATAATTTCAGCTTATGTTAGTGGTGATTCTGCTTCGGTATTAGCGGCTGCAAGCTTTCCCGATACACAGAATTATTGGGCACAACCTTTTATCAAAAGTTTGGCCGATCGTAACATCGTTACAGGCTATCCCGACAACACTTTCCGACCATTACAGTCGATCGATCGTGATGAATTTGCGGCGATTTTACAAAAAGCTTTCAATCAAAAAGCCGAACGACAGATTGCTAGCGGCAGCACTTTTAAAGATGTACCCAACGGATATTGGGCGGCTGCTGACATCAAAAGTGCTTATGAAATGGGATTTATGAAAGGTTATCCTAATGGTGAATTCCGTCCCAAGCAACCCATTAGCAAGGTTGAAGTGCTAGTTGCCTTAGCACAAAATCTCAAATTGCCGAATACTGGCACAGCGGTAAAGAATAGCCAAAAAGCAACTAATACACCCATTGCCGCCGAGCCGACTGCGGCGAGTCTACCTGTAGCCGCTCCTGTTGCGACACCACAGATCCAATCGGTACCGCGTCAGCGTAACAGACAGCCGATGATGCCGATGGCGATGACCTCACTAATGCAGTTTATGATCGCACCCGCTCGATCGGTTGCGGCGATCGCCCCTACTACTCCTCCAGTCGCCGCGATCGACAATCCAACTCCCGTGCCAACTCAGACTGCTACCACTCCCGTAATCGTAGTCCCAACAACAAAACAACCAATGTCACCATCGATGGTGGTTAACAAGTATTACCAAGATGCCGCACAAATCCCTGTGGAGGCGATCGGTGATGTCGCTGAAGCAACTATGGCTGGCGTTGTCGTTAACTATCCAAATCTTCGACTGCTAAACCCCAATCAAGCGGCAACTCGCGGTGAGGTTTCGGCATTGATACATCGGGTACTAGCTAGTCAAGGTAAATTGCCCCCAATTACCGATCCGGCAGCAGTTAAATACGTAGTGGCTGTAAGACAATAACCTCATGGTTTCGATTGGTAGTTTCCCCACAAGAAAAAGCTTTCAGTCTTAAAACATGAAGTTGTTTCTTTACAAGCCCAGAGTGGATTAATTTTCAGAGGAATGCTCGATATGCAAGCAGCACCATTAGAGTCAAAACTCGAACGGATCGGCAAGATTTTACGGATTACGGCGTGGAGCAGTTTAGCAGTACAGATCGGCTTTGGTGCTGTCTCCGTGATGATGTTGCTGTTTGCCAGCGCGGGTCGAAATTTCAGTCAGGCGAATATAGTCCCACGTACTGGCATTCCTGGTGTTGCTGTGCCGATCGGTCAAAGTAGTGCGGGCCTTGGCGTGGGGCTTTTTTGGGCGTTCTGTGGGATTTTAGTGCTGCTGGTGGGAATCTATTTTGCCTATCGCCAAACACGGTTGGCGCGGCGGCTGCGTCATGCAGACACGATGCGGCACCCGAGTAAGTCAGAGGTAATGACCGTACTGCGCTGGGGCGCGATCGTCGGTGTCGTCGGAATGCTGCTGACGATTATCGGCGGTGGCACGACGTTAGGAGTGCTATTTTCCAAAGCGATCGCCCAACCGCGCGGCGTGGCGATTTACAACCCAAATCTCACCGTCCGCGACATCGATATCATGGTCGCGATGGCAAATATGAGTGGGATTACCGCTCATTTCGCGGGTGCTATTGCCTCGGCAAGTGTGTTTGAGTGGCTGCATCGCTAGGTGTTAGAGTTGACAGTTGACAGTTGAGAGCGTAACTCATGACGGAGAGGCTGCGCCGACGGTAAGTGCGAATCAAGACGAAGTTTTGAGGTAGTTGCTCAAATCCCCTGCCCATCGGTTAATTAGAGGTAGACAGCAAACAGCAAATGCGACAGATTTTGGTACAGGTACCCCAAGGCTACGGACAGCAGGTGTTAGATATTGCCAAAGATTGTAATGGCAAAAATTTGGCGCGAGTCGAGGCAGATGGAACTACTGGATCTGTAGATCTAGTATTCGTTCACATCCCGAATGGACGAGTCGAAGACCTAACTACTCGAATGCAAGATATTCCAGATGTCAGCTTTACCCTCTTGCCCACTGGCGTGATGACACTGTACCCGCCAGCTTCTGCCGCACCCGAACAGGCGACCAACATTCAAGAGCGCAGTCCGATCGAGATTTTCCTATCGGGATTACAAAGCACCGGCTCGTGGAAGGGATTTCTCAGCTATGCGGCACTCGGGGGTGTGATTGTCTGGATTGGGTTGTATACAAACACCATCTATCTACTAGTTGCCGCGATGTTGTTGGCTCCATTTGCTGGACCGGCGATGAATACTGCTTTAGCTACTGCTAGGGGCGATCGCCAATTGCTGTGGCAAAGCATCCTGAGATATTTTGCCTCCTTGAGCGTCACGATCGCCACAGCAGCCCTACTCAGTTGGATTCTCCAACTGCAACTTGCTACCAGCCTCATGCTCGATACCAGCCAGATTTCGGCGGTATCGGTGCTCATCCCTCTCGCCGCAGGTGCAGCCGGAGCCTTAACTTTAGTACAATCCGATCGCAGTAGCTTGGTATCGGGAGCCGCGACGGGAATGCTAGTGGCAGCTTCGCTAGCTCCACCTGCGGGGCTGATCGGCATGGCAGGAGCGATCGGTCGTTGGGATCTAGTCACCAGTGGACTATTTTTATTACTACTACAACTCGGCGGCATCAACCTGTCGGCGGCGATCGTCTTTCGGCTGTTTGGGCTATCGACTCAGGGATCGCGCTACGATCGGGGCAAAGCTGGGGTGTTCCCACTGTCGATCGCCGTGAGTGCGATCGTCTTGAGTGGGCTATTGCTCTGGCAGTTTGCTGACTCGCCGAACTTACAGCGTTCTAGTCTCACCCAGCGGGCGACCGCCCAATTGCAGCAAGTAGTCGAGCGCAGTGGGACAGCAAAACTAGTCGAGTCCAATGTCCGATTTACTAGAGCCGAGATTGAGGGACAAAATAGCCTACTGTGTACAGCCTATGTGCAGCGTCAGCCGCAGACAACTCGATCGAGCGAGCAAATCCGTGCCGAACTGACTCAAGCGATCCAAACTCAGCTTCAGCAGGAATTTAATGCCACACCGCTAGTCGATGTCATCGTCCTCGAAGCACCTAGAAGTCAGGGATTAGGGATTAGGGGTTAGGGTTTTTAAAGTGCAATTTACGAGTGTTTTTCACCAATTTTTCTCCCCCTATTATCTATCCCCTATCCCCTATCCGCTAACTTCCATGCCACCAATCGATCGCCCCGAACAACAAGCTATCGATCGCCAACGCCAGCAAATCTTGCAGGAACTTGAGGATTGGTTGGACTTGCCGATGCTAGTGCTGAGCTTAGTGTGGCTGAGCTTATTTATCGTCGATTTGATTCGGGGACTTACGCCACTACTAGATGCCGTCAACTTGGCGATTTGGGGTGTATTCATCCTAGAGTTTGCGCTGAAATTAGTGCTGGCACCACGCAAGCTAGCCTATCTGAAGACGCATTGGCTCGTGGCGATTTCGTTGCTGTTACCTGCGTTGCGAGTGTTTCGATTGGGGCGGATCTTGCGCGTCATCCAGACGGCTCAAACAGTACGGGGCTTGCGGTTGCTCAGGTTTTTGACATATACCAGCCGGAGTATCCGATCGCTCCGAGCTAACGTTGCGCGGCGCGGATTTGGTTATGCGATCGGGTTGAGTACGATCGTCACCCTTGCGGGTGCGGCGGGGATGTATTCTTTCGAGCTAGATGCACCAAATGCTTCGGGATTCGATAGTTATGGCACTGCGCTGTGGTGGACGGCGATGCTGATGACGACGATGGGATCGGACTATTTTCCCCAGACAGCAGCAGGGCGGACGCTATGTTTTGTATTAGCGATGTATGCGTTTGCGGTATTTGGCTATGTGACGGCAACATTAGCGACATTTTTCATCGGTCAAGATGCTGACGATGATGAATCAGAGATCGTGGGGATGAAGTCGATCGCCGCTTTGCACGATGAAATTATTGCCTTACGGACTGAAATTAAAAATCTTAGCCGCACCGATTTATAACCGGCGATCGCGTTATCTATTGAAAGCCGCGCTCACCGACGATAAACTCGTTGACTGCCTTTTCGACGGCGGACTAGGCTCCGTTCGGGTTTGAATCCAGGCAAACAGAGCGGCAGTGACCAACAAAATCAGCGTCATGCCTGCCACGAGTTGCACCATAATGTTGTAACGCATCAATCCTCCTGATTATGCCAGATCGAAGTGTTCCATATGAACGTTCGTAACGGGAACCTCTAGCTCAAACAAAGCACGTTCTACCGCACCCATCATCACTGGAGCGGCGCAGATGAAGTAATGACGAGTACCTCGATGTAGGGGAATATGCTTTTCCAACACTGCTCGATCGACGTAGCCCGTTTCGCCTTCCCAGTCATCGTGAGCTTTTCGCAACACATACACAATAGCTAAATCGAGCGATTCTTTCAATGCCTCCAACTCCTCCCGATAGGTGATGTCCTCCCAGGCGGAAGCTGCGTAAATGAGGAGAAAGGGGCGATCGTCCTTTCGTTCTGCCGCTGTTAATAAAATACTAAAAATGGGTGTAATCCCCACACCACCTGCAATCAGTACAAACCCAGCACTGTCCCAGTAGCGTTCTGTCGTAAATACCCCGTAGGGACCATCCAGATAAGCTCTTGTGCCTGGTTGAACATTTTTGATTCGACTCGTAAAATCGCCGATCGCTTTGATCCCAAACTCCAGCCGATCGGCGCGATCGCCACTGGATGACATTGAAAAGGGATGTTCCCGCATACTCAACGGGTTAATGTTCAAGGTCAACCAGGCAAACTGACCTGGCTGAAACGTAAAGCCCCCATGTCCCAACGGACGTAGCGCCAGTGTCCAGACATCGCCTCGCTGGGAAATGACTTCTTCCACCACATAGGGCTTTTTCGTCATTAACCAGGGTTTGACCAGACGCACATAAAT
>JBBRVB010000222.1:0-7056 GCA_038247275.1 Chroococcales cyanobacterium | reverse complement strand
GCTAACGTGTCATGTCGCTCGGGGGCGATCTCTTTGCTAGTATCGACGACCGAAAATTGGATGGCGGATGTCACTTGGAGCGTTACTACCAATGTGACTTTACCACCAGCAGGAGTAGCATCGATGGCTCGATCGAGCAGCGTGATTAAGACTTGCCGCATCCGGTGGAGATCGACGGGAAGATGAATGGGATGTGGTGGTAGTTTTGTATCGAGTTGGATTTGTTTTTGAATGGCGTGGTGTTGGACAAAATTGGTACTAAAGTTGCACAACTCGCTCACTGATACCTGCGTAATATCTAGTTCTAATTTCCCCGCTTGGAGTTGCGATAAATCGACCATCCCATTAATCAATGCCAACAAATACCCGCCGCTGCGATCGATCGTCGTCACCGCATTGAGTTGGACTTCGTTCATCGTGCCGAAGCCTTCTTCGAGTAGTGCTTCTGACATCTCCAAAATGCCATTGAGCGGATTCCGAAATTCATGGCTGAGGGTGGCAATGAATTCCTCGGTAAAGTAGTTGTCTGGGGCTGATGGGGTTGGTTCAGGTGCGAATAATTGGGGATAAGTATATTCGAGATAGTCGATTTTGGTGGTTACTCCCGCTGTGACATAGAGATCGTAAGCTGCTTGCAAATAGACGGCGGCGACATTTTCCTTGCCGCATTCTCGATACAACTCGGCGACTTGTTCGGTGGCAACTGCTTCGGCGGCGATCGATTTGCTAGTTTGCGCCTCCAGGATGGTGCGATCGAGCCTATCGAGTCGTTCTACATATTGTGCCAATGTTTTCATTGGTGATGCTTCGACCAAATCATATTCATCTTGACTCATGTGGATAAACTAAACTAGATATGATGATTAATGCTACAAGTACGGACAGATCGCCGAATTTTATTATATTCTGCTGGAGCAATAATAGTTAATTAGGCTCACCCTTGAAATAGATCTGGCTCAAATCCAGTCGAGTCACGCTAGCTAGCAAGCTACATATTTAGTATGCCCACATACTACTAACGATTAATGTTTGGTTAATTTAAATTCAGACAATCTTGAATTGTCTGGTAGAGTTCCAGGAGTTTGACTGGTTTGGCTAGATAAGCAGCGGCACCAAGTTGTAAACACTGTGCTCGTTCGTCAGTGCTGACTCGATCGTGGGGATGTTCGATCGGCTTGAGGTTCCTTCTTTCCCTGACTCAGCTCTGCGCTATCCCTAAGTTGCCGTCAAAAATGCCAAAGTATAAAACAAATTACCCTTAAACTCAAACTCATCGATGATTTTCAGATCGAGTTTGCGCGTATGTGCTGCAAACGATCGCTGATTGAGTTTATTAATAAAAGTCACCCCAATTGGAAATTTAGGTGCAAAATTCGATCGCATCAAACCAAATAACTGCGGGAAAATATCACTTCCACGCATGGCTCGATCGATACAAATCGGTCCGTACTGAAAACTGCGATCGACAGCTATTTTCTCACCTTGCAATCTCAAATCGGGCAACCGATCGACCATCACTCTGAAAATTTCCCATCGTGAGAAAAATGTCCAATCCGCCGCCAACAAATAACCCACGATCTTGCCCTTACTCTCCGCTACAAATGCCCCATTCTGGATAAATAGTTGTCGCAACAACTCCGGGGTAAACGGCGTTGTCACAAAGCCACCAGCTAACTCTGTTGGTGATAACTGGCTGTAGAGATTGTGAGACTGAAGATCGAGAATACCATCAAGATCGGACTCGATCGCCATTCTAATAATTGGAGTCATTCAGGTTGATTTAATGAGACAAATTTGCTGATGATTAAATATTTCTCTAAGTCATAATTGTCAGATAGGAACCATCTGAGATCTAGCTGGTGGGCAGTGCCCACCCTGCGTCTAAAGCCTAAAACCTAAAACCTAATTCCTAATTCCTAATTCCGACTTACCTGTCGATTATTAATATAGTTATAAGTCAACTTCGATACTTCCCGAACAAAATCACGAGCGCGGCGATCGTTAAAAGATCGCTTCACAAAAATTCCTGCTAAATAAAGTTTCCCATTTGGCATTTCGATAATCCCCGCATCCCCAATCAATCGTCCCAGCGTGCCCGTCTTGTGAGCGATGGCGGCACCTTTACCCAACCCGGCTGGTAATAGCTTCCGATTCTCAGTTTGATTGAGAATATCCAAAACTTTGCTGCGGCTGGCTTCACTAATTAATTGACGCTTGGCGAGTAAAGCCGATAACCTGACCAAATCAGCAGGACTAGTAGTATTGGTTCCTTTAAAATCTCCTAATAGCCGGTTGATGACTGTTTTCCGCAGTCCCCAACTTTTGAATTGACGATTGAGAACGAGCCTGCCGCCTAACTTGTCAATAATCATATTCGTCCCGGTATTATCACTAATCGCAATCATCTTGGTGGCTGTCTGCAACACACTCAATTTTGCGCCCCGCCGGTATTGAAGTTTGCCCGAACCACCTGTCACCAAATCTTTTCTGACAGTGAGTGTGTCATTGAGCCGCACTTTCCCCGCATCAACAGCTTGAAACAGAGCCATCAAAATCGGCAACTTAATTGTACTAGCCGCTGGAAAACTTTTTTCACCATTGATGTCCAAATAATTTCCCGTTTCCACTTCCATGAAAAACATCCCAGGGGAGAGGTAGTTATATTTCGCTACTAAGGTGTTAATTTGACGCTTGAGTAAGGTCATTTCCTGTCCGACGGGCACCACCCCAGCAAAGACAATTGGACTGATGAGCACGGGCTGAATCCTGCCGGTGCTGGCTGTCGCGACACCGCGATCGATCGATCTCAATTTGATCGACCACCGCGACGGTAAATCGCTCCGAATAATAATATTTTGGGGCTTGACACCATAACCGGGTGCCAGTTCCATCACCAAGCGGGTATTATTGGGATTTGATTGGGCGATTCGGACTTCCCGCACCGCCGCCCCAAACTGCTTGCGGACGGTAGCCTCGGTCATTTTGGTGCCGGGTAAATCGATAATCAGCCGGTAAGGGCCATCGAGGAGGGTGGCTTTGGGTTGAACGCCCGTATCGGTGCCAAAGTTTAGCTGGTTTTGATTGGCTTTAAATTCCCAACCTGTGAATTTGCGTGCTTGGGCTGGTGCCGCGAATACCAAACACGCGCTGCTAATCAGTCCAGTGAGGAGCCAATTTAATTTCATAAGATTGGGATGTGAGGTAGAGTGATGCGGTTTTTTGAGATCTGTCGCTAGATGTGTCGCAGATTGAGAGCTAATTACTAGCATGGTTCTAGTTTTCACCCAGATGATGATTAACATGATTCGGTTCCCTGCGTCAATTGACTCGTTGGCGTAGCCTCTCGGAACGAGAATCGATCTCAGACTAGCAACTGCTGGCTGCACCTAGATTTGACGGCTATGCACAAAATTTCTGTATCGATCGATATAGTCATTCGATCGATATTTTCGGTATATTAAAAACTATTACGGGTTTGAGATCCAAACCCCAAACCGTGTATTCAATTTTGTGAGGAGACCAATGACTACAGGCTTACAAGGCTTGCCATCTGCATCTACGACTCAAGAGTTACTAGTTGCCAAATTTTTCAGGGTTTCTGCTGGCAACTGGTTATCAGAGCGCAGATACTACACGCTCCCCGATGGAGCTACCCAAGAAGTAGTCAGCGAAATCGCGATCGAATTTCTCGAAGCTGGCTGTCAGGAATTGCAAGAATTAGCACATCTACACGGCTTAGATGCATTATCACTCACCTGTGGCAGTAAAATTGAGTGGGATAGTAAAGACTCAGTAACTGGCAAAAAAGCTTCTAAAGGTAGTACTTTATTTGGAGCTTTAGGAAATATCTTATACCGCGACCGGGGTTTTGCAACACCCAAGCCAATTACGGCGATTTATCATTTCCCCCATCCCGATACTCTCTGTCTCAAAACCGAGTATCAAGGTTCGGTATTTGAAGAGGAAATCAAACTAGTCGGTGAAAAATACCGGACTCGGCAAACAATTATCTCGCGCGCTGGCGAACAAGTCACGATCGGTCAATATCTGGAAAAACGGATTAAAGTATAGAGTAACGCCTAAATTAATAGTAATGACTAAGGCAGGGCAATCGATCGATTGCCCTGCCTTTCTAGCAGTATCGCACCCTGAGCACTCAACAAGTCAACATTTAAAACCAATGATGATGTCTACTTCTAACTCAAATCGGGTGGTAAAATCTCTGATGTATCCCAGTGCGGATGTCGAGATGCCTGGGAGTGTCATATTTGGGATGGTAGTCGGGACACCACAACCGCAACTAGTTCATCTCGATCGAGTCAAGCCTATTCCACCTGAGTTACTGACCCTCGATTCACCCGTCAAACCCTCCGAAATCTTCCCCATTGCGGCTGGTTGTACCAAGAAGGCAAAGCCGCTTTTCTCCGCTGTCAGCAAGTCGTTCGAGACAACTATATCGCCTCTGACCAACTGATTCACGCGATCGATCCTGACATCTACGACGAAGATTAAAGGGTAAAGATAATGGAATAGTAAGTGGGAGGATTGTTAATTACCCATTACCCATTACCCATTACCCATTACCCATCACCCATTCACCGCCGACAAATTCTCCGGCATACACACATTAGTACCGCCCAAACCACAATAACCGCCGGGATTCTTGGCTAGATATTGTTGATGATAGACTTCTGCATAGTAAAATTCCGGTGCCATCATCACCTCAGTCGTAATCTCTTTGTGCCCTGCATCGTTGAGAGCTGCTTGATAAGCGACTTTCGATGCTTCTGCTAATTGAAACTGACTATCGGAATAGCAATAAATACCCGATCGATATTGAGTACCAGCATCGTTACCTTGGCGCATTCCTTGAGTCGGATTATGATTTTCCCAGAAGGTTTTGAGCAGATCTTGATAACTAATCTGTTCGGGGTCAAATACCACCAATACTACTTCGTTATGCCCCGTTGCACCACTGCAAACCTCTTGATAGTTAGGATTCGGGGTACTGCCAGCCGCGTAGCCGACAGCGGTAATATAGACACCTTTGGGCAACTGCCAGAATTTACGTTCGGCACCCCAAAAGCAACCCATCCCAAACATGGCTTTTTCCATGTTCTTAGGATATGGTGGGGTGAACGGATTACCATTGACAAAATGTTTGGCAGGAAGAGCCATTTGCTCGGATCTACCAGGTAACGCATCGTTTGGAGCGGGAATAGTTAATTTTTTACCACCAAAGAGGTTAGATAGCATAATTTTAATTAATTTAGGGTGTGCGAACCAACGATTTTGTAGCTATAACAGCCAGCATACGTTGGTTTAAAAGCATCTACATCTTCACTAACTGTAACGCATAACGCCATCCGATCGGGACGATCGCCGCACCTTGAAAATACGACTTGACAACCTTGTTATTTTTGGCTCATCAAGATATACAGTATTGGTTGAGAACAGCGGTTGAACTGCAATTTTTTCTAAACACCCTTCACAAAATTCCTCATCCCCCAACCAGTCTTATGGGTAAAAAATCTGAAGTCAAAGAATCTAGTCTGTTACATCAACGCTTGAAAGCCGCATTGCAGGACGGGATTAAGGTTTGGTTTGAAACCCGCGACAAAAGTTACTTTGGCATTCCAATTGGACTCGATCGCGATTTTGTGGAGGTATTGATTTTAGTCCCCGGTAGTGAGGATGAATCTACCGAATACATTTTCCAGAGAGTCACCTGGGTAGTGCGCCTGTCTTCGATTTCAGCGGTCGCCTATCCTTCAGAATACTGGTCTACAGATCGGTTGGATAGTCTGCTCCACAAGTCAGCAGTAAATACCGAGCCTTAGCGCAGTATGGATGGAGATTTGCCAGATTGCCAGCCAGTCTTGAATTTAGAGCTAAAGTCTTACAATAACTTTGTGAATCTCGCTGTGTCAGATTGATTTCTACTGGCAATTTCCAGGGATATCTCCATCCCCCCAGCGCAAGCCGAGCGATCGAGTCTGGCTCGATTTATTACCTAGTGCTCGACTCATCGACTAAGATGGGACTCAACTGCATCTCAAATGTCCAAAGTCGAACCAAAAGTCGCTGGTTTTTAGATCGAGATAGCTTAGTTTTGAATCGATCGAGCAGCAACTTGCAAATAATCAATCCCAGCAAAAACCCGCACATTTTTCGATGTGCGGGTTTTTGCGATAGTCGGGGTGACAGGATTTGAACCTACGACATCCTGCTCCCAAAGCAGGCGCGCTACCAAGCTGCGCTACACCCCGTTATTAACCTTAATCATCATAACATACGATCGACACATTCGATCGCCAACATCGAAAAATTGCTTGAATCTAATCAGGATACCAAAACATTCCCTTAATGCCTTCAGGATCTTCAACAAATCCCATTCCACCATAAAAGCCCACCACATGAGCATCAGCAAACAAAGTAATATTGCTAATATCTTCAGCGCGGATCTTGTCGATCGTATACTTCATCATCGCCTTACCCAACCTCCTGCCCTGATAATCAGGATGAACCACCACATCCCAAACAGTTGCATTAAAAGCACCATCAGACGTGGCTCTTGCAAACCCAATCATTCTCTTGGATGCACCTTTGACTTCCCACATTGAAACCACAATAAAACTGTTTTGAAGTGCCTTCTTCACCTTCCGAAGTGGTCGTCGCGACCAACCTACGATGTCACATAATTCTTCCAATTCATACAAATCGAGATCTCGATTTGTACTAAAAAAAATCTGACTATTTGGAGGTAGGTTGAGTCCAGTTACTTTTACAGCAGTATCAACAGAGTTACCTGCCTTAGCTTCAGTAGCCGTATCGCCACCACTAAATAAACTCTTCCAAAAAACCATGTGGTGTGAACAACAAAAATAGTGGTTACAGTGCCCGATCCTCGCCACTTATCGCTGACGCTCGACCGGTAAATTCACCCTAATCATAACATTATTTTTAATGTGATTATTGCTTTGTGCGACCATTCCCCGCAACATATTGCCCTGCCTCACACCCGATCGTCCCAAGTAGGTGAGGACAACTAAATAT
>JBBRVB010000221.1:0-7076 GCA_038247275.1 Chroococcales cyanobacterium | reverse complement strand
GCCTCCAAGCCAAACTGGTCGAGCCAGTTGGTATCGACCGATTTTTGATGACCGGATAATACCTGTAAAATTGCATCTGCAAGAGCTTGACTATCGCCGACAGGAGTCAAGTAGCCATACTTACCATCTGCCAAAATCTCGGCGGGACCACTCTCACAATCGGTAGAGACAACAGGTGTGCCTAACGCCATCGCTTCAATCAATACCGTTGGCAAACCCTCCCAAGCTGACGACAGGACAAAGACTGAAGCCCTTGCCATATATGCGTAAGGATTTTGCACATACCCAGGAAAATCCACATCGGTTTCTATCCCTAATTCCTTAACTAAAGCTTCTAATTGATGGCGATCTGGTCCCCAACCGAGAATGACAAGTCGGGCTTGTTTGCGCTGACGAACTTTAGCAAAAGCACGGATCAGGTTAGGAAAATCTTTTTGTTGCTCTAGTTTCCCAACTCCTAAAATAGTCGGTACTTCGTCCGTAGTAAACCAGGCGTGTTCTGGAGAATCCTTTGCACTTGCCAACATCTCTGGGTTAATTACCGGATTGTAAATTGTTTGAATTCGATCCATCGGGATCTTAGCTGTTTGCGCCAGGTCTTGGGCTACACCATGTGAGACAGCTACAATTCCATCTGCCCAAGGATACAAGAATCGCGCAAATGTAGGTGCTAATCGCCCTTTCAGTTTAGTTGCGTTCTGAGCTGTTTTGGAAAGTTGATTATGTTCTGCGACAACTACCCGCACTGTTACTCCAGAGATACGTTGAGATAACAGTGCAATTTCATTAAGGTAATGATCGGCTGCCAATAAAGCACTGGGCCGCTCTTGCCTCAGGTAACGAACTAACCCTGGCAAACTCATGTATAAATTGGGAGCCTTAAGATCGATAACTCTTGTTTCCTTAGGCATTCGCCATAGATGAGTAGGATCGGATCGAGTGAGGATTAAGTCAATTTTCACACCCAACTTCACCAAGTTATGTGCTAGATGAGCCGTAATGCGCTCGATGCCGCCGCCACCGAAAGAGCCGATAAAAAAAGCTACGCGAGGATTGATTTCAGACATTAAAGCACCTCAAAATTGTTATTGTTACAGTTATTGTTCAAGATGATTTTTAACCATTAAAGATAAACTTTGTGTCGTCAAAGCTTTTCAAAATCAGCGATCCTGCTTTGTCCGTGAGACAAAAAGTAATGATGTTCGAGCCAACGAAGACCAATAATCGCAATTACATAAATCATGTAGCCTGGTTCCTCCATCTGGCTAAAGATTAGTCCAGAAACCAAGGGAGTCAATGCCAAGAATTTAGAAAAATCGTCAAAACACAATCTGCGCCAAATCACAACCCAAATATAAGTAAACGAAATTAATCCCAACCATCCTAAATCCCCCCAAATAGCCGCCCAGCCAAATAGAGGCGAAAACATACTCGACTGATCTCCCAACCAACTTGCGACTACTGCTTGCCAAACAGCTGCACTAGCGGGATGAATAGTCGCACCCAATGGTTTGAGCAGATCTGCATATTTTTCTAACATCCATCCTCCCAATCTGCCGACTGTATGCCCTGGTCCTAGACCTAATAAATGATTTAAAGGGGAATGATAAAAGGTCGGAACGATCCGAAATGTAGCAGTTTTGAGTAACGTAGCTGCACCATCAGATCCATAGATTTCTGGTCTCATCCAGGTATTGAATGCATCTAGCGCAGGTATATTTTGAGTTGCCCAATAAAATACATAAAATAATACGCTGGTGCCGATAACATACGAAATTGCTTTGGCAATATTCCCAAGTTTGAACAAGAGTAACAGTACCCCTGCAACCATAAAAAACAACATGACTTGCTTGGCATCTGCCATGATCATATGCACCAACGTCGCGAAAACAACTCCCGATCGAATCCAGAGCGGAACGTTTTTAGCACTTATGAAATAGTATGCGCCGAAGCTTAGCGATACAGAAGTACCCAAAACGTGACCAGCACCGCCTTCGATGAAAACTCCTTTGACATCATCTGGATTATCAGTGCGAAAGAAAGCTCCTTGTACGAGAGCTAAAAATAGATTACTAAAGGAAGAAAAAACGATAAAATCTCGTAATTTCTGCAACTTTGCTCGGTCTATTGACAGGCTAATCAATGCAGCTAGAAATAGGAACTGAATACAAAAGAATAAAAAGTTCAGATAGACATTAATTAAGCCAGCTCCATTCAAGATCGCACTAGCTATATTGACACTGAAGAATATCGCTAGTGAAAGTAATAATTCTTTAGTGATAGCAATTTGTGTTCGGTCTTTTATCTTGGTTTTTACTAAGATAAATAGTGAAGTAGCAGGAATAATCAGAAGATAGAATAAGGTAACTATCGATGGAATTTTTATTAGTAAAAGAACGCGAGGAAAAAATGCTGAAGAAAAAGCAAAAATAATAAGTTTAGCAGGTGGGATATAGCCCTTGCGTTCTTGCAAGAGCTTATTCTTGGTAACATCCATAGTGTTTATTGTAACTGACCAGCAATTTGCTGTCGTTCAGATCGTGTCGCAATTTTTACTGCGAGGGCGGCAGTTCTTTTGGTAAAGTCTCTACTTTGATTTGGGTTTGATTAGGAAAGCTCGAACCAACTTTTACCTTCATTGTTTCAGCTCCGATTTGAACGTTCATCCGATTCCCATCCCAATCCCAGTTAACTAAATTGCCCTCAACCAATTGACCCTTAACACTCAGCGGCTGGCTCAACCATTCTTTGGGAATTCCGGCTCCAATCACCAAGGTTGGCGAACTTGTCGAACGATCGACGTAGGTCAACATATCCAGTTGTAGCAGCAACATCTCCGCAGCCGTCCAGTAATGGGTCGTAAAATATGGCGGTTTGACCGATCCCCGCAACCGCTGCCATTGAGAAAAACTTTTAGGTGCGACGCTCTCACTATCCCCCGACCAAGTATATACACCAGGCGATGCCTGATTTTGCCAAAACCACTTGAGTGCCGACCATGCCCACTCCGATCGATCGAGCAAAATCCATTGATGAGCTTCAGCAAGATTGGCGTGCAGTGGCTGTGGAATCGGTCGAAAGGCTCCTGTTGCATCTCGTGCTGCTTCCCAACGTTGCTGGAGTGCCTGAGCCATCACCGCGCGATCTCCCTGGGCGATCCCACTGGGCCATAGACCGTTGGTAAATGACGAAAATCCAGTTTGATTTGATTTTTGCCATGCCGTTTTTAATTGTGCTGCTTGCGATCGCCAGCGTTTAGCATCAGCGGTTTGTTGGAGGCGATCGGCGAGGGTGGCTGCATCAAGCAGCGCACGATAACTCATTAAGTTGGCAGCAGGGTTGATACTAATTGTACCAGGGGTATTAGTCATCCGACCTGCGATGAGATCGACTCGGATCAGGTCGGGATTTTCAGTAAAAGGGGATTTTGCACTTTCTAAAACAGGGTAACCAGGTCGATTGCTAGACAACAAATCCCCAATGATTTCAGCTTTGCGACGAATATGCGGCCAGATCGAGCGATCGTAGTCTGGTTGTTTCATGGCGATCGCGACTTCTTCTAGTGCCCAAATCCCCAAGGCAGGAATATCCGCCTCTGGTAGAATACTGTTGATGAAATCATTATCGGCAAAGTAGGATGATAGCTGCTTGGCGACATCAATCTGTCCGGCGCGAGCTAGTGCCACCATTTGGTAAGCACCATCGCGGAACCGAGCTAGAGGATAACCGATCGGATCGGTGGGATGAGTGCGGGTGCCGACCAATCCCATCATGAGATGGGCAACCTGAGCCTTTAAGCTATCGGCAAATTGTGCATCTGGTAAATCTAGGACTAAGTTGGCTGTAACCCCTGTAGATTGCAGCGTCGGCGCAGATATTGGCTGACTATCTGCGATCGTGAAGTTAGCACTTTCACCTGGGTTAAGCTCGATCCGCGCATAACCCCAGCCAGTGGGGTCTAACCAACGAGAGCGGGGCAACTGCTCGCTACGCCAACCCGCCGTGTTCTCACTACCCAAATAAACTTTTGCCTGTTTGGGAATATCTTTGACAATCCATCGATCGCTAATCAGGAGCCGATTACCATCCCAATCCAACGCAGGAATCGCCCCCCCAGCTGGCCCAACGCTCCGAATCATGAGGGTGAGTCGATTGTCAGCACTAGCTAGGGATTTCAGGTTGAGTTGCCAATTTCCAGCTTGAGGAGCCGACCAAGTTGCTTCGTAATATTTGGTTTTAGTGATAATTTCTGGGACTTTATTGGCGGCAAGGTTGGTCAATTGCTGTTGAATTTCTTGAAGTGGAATTCGATCGCTTGTCGTTTTTAGATTGCCTTGTCGATCGACTACCCAGATCGAAACGCCGAAACTACCTGGCTGCGGACTAAAACTGCCACCCAATTCGTGGAAGGCTCTATTTTCTGATGAACTCCCTGGCGCAGCCAGCACGACCTGTCCGACACTGCGCGGCCAGGGATCGGCTGGTCGCAGCTTTATTTGAGCTTCTACCTGCTGCTGGGGAGTGCCATAATTCCACATCGTTGCAGCGATCTTGCTAAATTGTGATTGGTTATTTATACCAGCACTGACGATCGCGATCGTTGCCAGGAGCAGGCTGAGGGCACGGAGGCGCGAGAACAAGCCAAACGCCGCCAGGGTCAGCAACAGCGGGATAAAGTGCAAGGAATAGATGAAGGTTTCTTCTACACCGTAAATGCTATGCATCGCCAGCTGTGTCATCAGGGTCAGTCCTAGCACTATGCGTAGCTTGTGATGCCGTTCGATCGTCAAGAATCCCCACAAACCCAAGCCGAGTAAAATTGTCCAGCTAATAATGGCAATAGTCCCCCACCAACTTCCTGAAGTCGGTGCCAGAATATTGACATCGAGCTTTGCCCAGTCAGGTCGAATTGGGAAATCACGGAACTGGGTAGCTGGCATGACCATGGTTTGGTAAAAGAAAGCACTCATTACCGCCAAAATGCCACCGCTGCCGCTAGGGGTAGAGATAAATTTCTTCTCACCGATAAAAGTACCTGGTTGGAACGGAAATCCAGAGTTGGTAAAGACTATTCTTTGTAAAATCCACAGTCCTGTTGCGAGGAATAGAGAGCCAACGATGATTTGAAGTGATTTCTGCCAACGATGATTGACAAATGTCGCGAACAGCCCCACCATCCAATTGGTAATCGTAATGCTCACCGTGAGAACATTGATGGCAACATACCAAATCGGCGTAAGTGGACGATATTGAGTTAGGGCAACAAAAGCTAAACCTACAATAATCGTCAGCGAACCCAACGGAAATGACTCAGGTGTGACTAGCCAGAAAACTGAAGCAGCACTGACTCCCCCCAAAAGACTGAATAGAGTAGCATCCAGTCGATAGCAACCCATGATTCTAAACAGGATGAATAACGAGCAGATCCACAGCACCGCAACGAAAACAATCACAATTCTGACGGCTGAAAGGGGGTCGAGGTGAAGCAGCTTGCCGATCCCAAAAACTAATGGAAAGACCAACAGCGGGAAGAGAGGATGTTTATTATTGCGACCAAAATCACTGTTGAAACTGGTAATGTTACCAAAGACAGTTGGAATATCACTACCAAACCAAACATCTTGAGCATAAAAATCAGTAAAAATGGGGTCGGGAATCGCATAGGTGCCAAGATAGGTAGAAATGGCGATCGCGATCGTTAGTCCCACCCCGATCGCAATATCGACTCGATACTGGTGCAGATACTTTGCTATTGGCAAAGCTAACTTAAAGTCAATGATGTTTGATGTTTTTAATCTGTCCATTTTTACCTAATTTACCCACCGCGATATTCAATAAGTCTTAACAGCTCTGGCTACGTTTACGCTCGCATCCCAATCTTTTTAGCCGGAACGCCACCAACAATCGAGTAAGGTTCTACGCTTCTAGTCACCACCGCTCCTGCGCCAATCACAGCACCTTTTCCGATCGTGCAACCATCTAAAATTGTTGCCCCTGAACCAATCCAGACATCATCTGCGATTGTAATTCCTTTCAAACTTGGCGGTTGCGCACGAAAGGGAACGCTTCGGTCTTGAAAGCCATAATTAACTGGAACGATTGTTACTTGTGGTCCAATCAGACAGCCATTCCCAATCTTCAGATCGCCATGTCCATAGAGTACTGTAAATGAGTTAATAAAACAGGAATGACCGATTTCGATCGTGCCGCCATAGGTTCGGAGCATCGCAAATGAACTAATCAGGGTATTGTCGCCAATAATAATCTTGGAGCGGTCTGGAACGGGATCGATTTCTAATGTTGCATACTTACAGATCGTGATGTCTTTCCCCAAAAATATTTGGGTTTTGTTGCCAAGTAGATCCGCCCAGATACTCACATTGGAATTATTACCGATCTCGCCTAGTCTAGATTTTTGATAGAGCCAGATCGTATATTTCAAAATTAACCGAGGGTTCATTACATTTACTCAACTACCACAAATGCAGCTAAAAACTAAACCATTATATCCATTAAACTAAGCTTTTCAAACCTGATATCTGCTTGAAAACAAAAGTTAGAGCAAGCGCACCACTGACAACTAACAAGAACTCTGCTAATATTTCCAGCCCAGGAATTAGCTCGGATAGTCTGCTCAGAAAATTTGGATTGTCTGCCAAGATAACATGTGTAAAAAACAACTGAAACACATAGAGTCCTAACGAGTATTCTGAGATGAAACTCACAAGCGCGGGGACTCTACGCGTTGACAGCAGCGCAAGATCCAACAGGAGCCACGAACCAAAAATAAGTGAAAGTCTTGAATAGTGCATTAATCGATCGAGTAAGCTCCATTCTAGTAACGTAAATATTAAAAACAGGAAAAACAAGCTCCATAACTCAAACTTAAATAAGCGGGTCATTTTTGCAAACTTACCCCGCTCGAACTCCTGAACGATAATCGCTGTTGTAAAAATATATGGTAAAAAATTTAGGGGATTATAATTCCACTGCACAATATTAGCTACTCTCATCACTAGCGATCCAATCTGAGGATTAGCATAAATACTGCTAGGGAGGCGATCGACGATCGAACT
>JBBRVB010000220.1:0-7079 GCA_038247275.1 Chroococcales cyanobacterium | reverse complement strand
TTATTGACTAATTGATGAGATTCGGCGAAAGCAGCGGTAAATTTTTCGTAGAGTACCCAAGTAAAAGCATTGAGGATCGTCGTTTTACCCGCGCCATTGTTGCCGTGGATAATCGTAGTATTGCGCTCGGAATCGGTGGCGAGGCGGATTTCGGGCGTTTCACCATAAAATTGGCGGAAGTTAAATAGGCGAATCGCAGTTAGTTTCATCTGACGATCTCCTTGATGATTTTGAGGATATCATCATTAATCGGTGAATTCTTCTTGCGATCGAGCCTGTCTTTTTCGAGCTGGAGGACGCGCTCGATAATTTGGCGAACTTCTGGAGTGAGATGTTGAGTCATTATGCTGAGATACCGATCCCCAAAGATTGATGGATTAATGTGCGTGTGGAACTAATTCTAGCTGCCAAGCATCGTATTTTATACGCGCAACAGTTATTATTCCAGATGAAAAAACTTTTACTCATCCCCGCAATCCTCGTTAGTATTATTACAGCGACAGTTACCCAGGCTCCTCAATCAGCTCTAGCTGGCGGTATCGGCAACAACTACATCGCTCCATCAGTTACTTTTGGTGGCGGACAGAGTGCATTTGGCATCGATAGTAAGTTCGGTATTGCGGATAACATTTCTCTCCGACCTTATGTACTCTTCCCATCCGGCGGTACCGAGTTTGGTACCAGTCTTACTTATGATTGGGATCTGCGTCAAGCAGCCCTCCCCATTACGCCATTTGTCGGTTTAGGTTTAGGCATTCAGACAGGGAACCAAACTACTACAACTAATGGTTTCGCTCAAGTTGGTGCAGATTTCAACGTCACCGAAAGCTTTGCTTTGCTTGGTTCGATCGCGATTCCATTGAGTAGCAACGGTAGTAGCACTAGCGTGACGCTTGGTGCTGGTTTACGTTTCTAAGTTGCGATAGTTAACATCCAAATCAGGGAGGGGCAATTTATAGATTGCCCCTCCCTGTTTACGTTTGCAGATTCATGCCCCTACGGTTAACGAGCGCATCTGATGTTTAAAGTTTAAACGCCCAGAGAACCACGCGTGACCCCAAGTTGACTACTCAATTTTAGATTTTGCCACAACTGGGCACCACTAATTTGGCCACCTAATAGTTGTTGATAATACCCGATCGTTTCACTAACTGTCGCGGGTGATTCATTTACAAACTCCAATCGGAAATTATAAGCACCCAACTCGACTAAGCGGTGAATATATTCGGCTCCAGTTTGAGCGACACCATTAAATACCGTATTTCGACAGCCAGCATCGGCTTGGAGGATGTGTTCGGTACCGACTCGATCGCGTAATTTAACCTGATGATTGTCACAGGGACGACCGCAATTAGTATAGTCGGTACCTTCAGATAAAAAGGCACAAAAGACGCAGTGCTCCATGTGGAACATCGGCATGTGTTGATGAATTGTGACTTCAAACCAGTCGCGGGGACAACTGCGGATCAACGCAGTTAGTTGGTCGATATTGAGGTCATAGGAGGCTGTGAGCCGGTCTAAAGTGTAGTTTTGGTAGAAATAGTCAGCCGTGAGCGGATTGGCGACGTTGAAGGCAAAATCAGCCACGCACCGCTCGGTTTTAAAAAACTCTAAATGGTCGTAATTTCGGATCAGATAACCATCAGCGTCACTCGATCGCACTTGTTCTAAAATCCAATTTTCACCCGGTTTAGTAATGCGTGGTGGTGCGACAAATATCTGTGATGGATTACTTTGAGATTGTTTAGCAGCACGGACTAATTGCACGGCTTCGCGATATTTGCGCGGATCTTCGAGTTCGCAATAGATCGTAGTAATACCAGCTTCGATCGCGGCGGGAATTTGCTCTAATTTGCGGACTAATGCAATTAGTTGAGGCGGGTTGGCATAAGATCGATCGACTTCAGGCAATAAGTCTGTTAATTTGTTAGTCGGTGATAATTGCCAGGATTTCGGTTTACTCCGAACTTCGGTTAATTTAATTACTAATTCACGGCGGAGTTGATTGAGTGCGCTGACTGGTAACATCACATCGCCCACGATCTGACTAGTCAAATTTCCCAAGCAAAATGGAGTATTCCCCAGTCTACCTAATTGAGCTGTGAGCTTCTCAGTAGTTAGCGGTTGGTTTTGAGCGGGTACTAATAATATTTCTGATTCTACCTGCACTACAGATCCCATTTCATCACGAGCGATCGCGATTAATGGTTGGTTAACTTCGCCATGTATCTCCAACTCGATCGAGCGTTGAAATTTGGGCACATCTCCTGCATAAGTTTGCCGAACTTGTTTATCCAATTCTGGATCGCTAGTTTTCCAAACTTTATCGCCAATATATACTTGCCGAAAGTTTACCATCCCACGCCCGAAAGTCAGCATTACCTCCTGACGATCGCCCTTAAATACCTCGTAAACGCGCCCGCCTTCCTCTCGATCTTCTGGATGTCCGCAATCAAACACGATGCCATCGCCAGCCTTAATCGGTGCAATTGGCTCGATCGTAATTGCTTCACGATCGGGATAAACTCGCTTCACTTCGCCTAGATATACGCCCCGCTTTTTTCCAAATCTAGCATGTACTAGAGCCTGATTATCAATCCCTTCAAACCAGCCTGTATGTAGTCCCCGCGAGAACGCCATTTCAAGATTGTATAAATCCCGTTCTGGTTCAACTGCAATGCCTAAATCTGCAACGATCCGATCGATTGCCGATCGATATACTTTTGTCACACTTGCAACATATTCCGGTGTCTTCAATCGTCCCTCAATCTTGAGACAACTGACCCCACTTTTGATAATTTCTGGCAGTACATTCAATCCTGCCAAATCTTGAGGACTGAGTAAATACTGGCGATCGCCCAAATGATATAACTGTTCATCCACAATCAGATCGTAAGGCATCCGACAAGCTTGAGCGCATTCGCCCCGATTTGCCGATCGACCGCCCAAAGATTCACTCGTCAAACATTGCCCCGAATAAGCAACACACAACGCTCCATGTACGAAAACTTCGAGGGGAATCGAGATTTCTCGATCCCCTAATTGCTCCTGAATTTTATCGATTTCCTTCAGCGAACATTCTCGCGCCAAGACAACTAAATTACATCCCAATTCATGGGCAAATTCTACTCCCGCCACACTCGTTACCGTCATCTGAGTCGAGGCATGAATCGGAAAATCTGGCGATAAATGGCGAATTAATTTACACAGTCCCACATCTTGAACGATCGCGGCATCTACGCCAGCTAAAATGACACTGCGGAGGTATTGCTCCGCCGCTGGCAACTCCGATGGAAACACCAACGTATTGAGCGTGACATAGCCCTTCACGCCCCGCTGATGCAACCATGCCATCAACTCTGGTAAATCCGCCTCGGTGAAGTTTTCCGCCCGCATTCTGGCATTAAACCGCTCCAACCCAAAATAAATCGCATCCGCACCATTTTCGATCGCGGCTTTGGCACATTCCCAATTTCCCGCAGGCGCGAGTAGCTGCGGACGATGGGTCAGTTGTAAGGGCGGAGTGGCTGCGGTTGGCATACAATCGAGTTTAGGGAGGAAGATTCTACTCCCCTGTATTCTAGCCTGATGCCAAGCTGTTATTAGACCTACGGCAAAAGTAAAAATACAATCTTTTTGAGTACTGTTTTCATCTAAGCTGTCGGACATTTCAACCGCACGATCTGCTGTTCCTTTTGCCTTCTGCTCACGCCTTCTGCCTACGATGCCAGCAATTACTTAGATCCATCGCAAGCCACTACTAGTTACAAAGATCTACGCCTGTCTAGTTTATCCTCTGAGCATATGCTAAAATAGAAAGGTTGTTAAGCCACGCACCGTCTTTGATTAACGTATCTGAAATCGATACCCTAGCCCAAGAGCTAGCCACGATTCAACAGACAGGCTCCAAGAAAATCGCATTATTGGGTTCCCGTCACGTCCCGATGACTCATCAACATCTGATCGAGATGATGAGCTACGCGCTAGTACTGTCCGGTAATCGTCTGATTACTTCTGGTGCCACTGGTACAAATTCTGCGGCGATTCGGGGAGCGATTAGAGCAAACCGCGATATGTTGACAGTGATTTTGCCCCAAAGTCTAGCTCGTCAGCCCCGCGAATCTCAAGAGCAGCTAGCGAATGTGATGCATCTGGTCGAAAATCCAGGCAATGATGACCTCTCATTGGGTGAAGCCAGCGCATTGTGCAATCAAGAAATTGTCTCTCGTTGCCAGCAATTAATTTGCTTTGCTTTCCACGATAGCGATACATTACTCCAAACTTGCCACGAGGCAGAAGAACAGCGCAAGGTTGTGACTTTATTCTATTTCGATTAACTATTTTACCCAGATAAGGTTTAGTAATTAAACTGGGGGTCTAAATATCCCCCGCCCTACAGGCAAATTCTTGTGAGGATGCGGTTTAAATTTCTAGATTTCCTCACCTCTAACTTTGCTTAGATTTCTGACCGCAAACTGCTTTTATGAATTTCGCCAATCTTGCTACCTCCACAATTTTACTCGGCTCGATCGCATCTGCCGCAGCTCTAGTTTATTTTCCCTATTTAATAGTCGCAGTCACCCGCTTTCAAGTTGGGTTCGATATTGGTGCGCCGCGTGCCGCCTTTGACAAAATGCCAGATTATGGCAAACGGGCAACTTGGGCACATCAAAATTCATGGGAAGCATTTATACTGTATAGTGCAGCCGCATTAATGGCATATACCACCCATCAAGAATCCTCAACGGTAGTTAATTGCGCGATTGGCTTTACAGTAGCCCGCCTATTTTACTCAATCTTTTATATCATCAATTTCCCGCTCGGTCGCTCTCTGATGTTTGGAGTTGGCTCTGTTGCAATCTATACACTCATGTCCATGAGCATTATCAGCACGATGAATTAAGGATTAGAGATTAGGCTTTGGGCTTTGGGCTTTAGGGACTGCACTTAAAATCTAGGTTTAACTGATTGAATTTTCTTAACATCTAATACCTAAAGCCTAACGCCTAAAGCCTTTCCTAACTAAGCACATATCCTACCTAACCAAGCACCTATATGGCTTCCACATTTTCATTTGATATTGTCAGTGATTTCGATCGGCAGGAACTAGTTAATGCTCTCGATCAAACTAACCGTGAGATTATCAGTCGTTACGATCTCAAAGATACTCAGACAACCGTCGAACTAGCAGAAGATAAAATCACCATTAATACTGCCAGTGAAATGACACTGACTGCCGTTCATGATATGCTCCAGAGCAAAGCAATCAAACGTAATCTTTCGCTCAAAATCTTTGATTACGGTAATATTGATTCAGCCAGCGGCAATCGAGTCCGTCAAGAAGTCACTCTCAAAAAAGGCATCAGTCAAGAGATTGCCAAACAGATTTCCAAACTAATTCGGGACGAGTTTAAAAAAGTTCAACCCTCAATTCAGGGCGATGTCGTTCGTGTCACCGCCAAGGATAAAGACGAACTTCAAGGCGTAATGCAGCGATTGAAACAGGAAGAGTTACCTGTGGCTTTGCAATTTACTAACTATCGTTAAAATTAGTAAATTCGATCGGTTGTGCGTAGTCTCGCTCTCGCTTCGAGCATCGAGTCGCGATGATTTGGTTCGCATCAGCGATCGTTAGAATTTAATCGAACGCTATAATCTACCCGAAATGGGTGAAATTTGGACAGATACCGATCGATTTTTGACCTGTAAATGCGATCGGTCAGCGGACAGGATACGCTAACGGACACCATACATCGAATGTTATACTGAGTCAGTTGAATTCAAGTGACGGACAAGTGATCGAACGCTATACTCTGCCCGAAATGGGTGAAATTTGGACAGATGCTTATAAATTTCAGACTTGGCTTCAAGTAGAAATTGCTGTCTGTGAAGCTCAAGCCGAACTCGGACACATTCCACAGGATGCTGTCGATGAAATTAAGGCTAAAGCGAAGTTTGATGTCGATCGGATCTTGGAGATTGAAGCCGAAGTCCGTCATGACGTGATCGCATTTTTGACCAATGTCAATGAATATGTCGGTGCGGCGGGGCGATACATCCATCTAGGTATGACTAGTTCGGATGTCCTCGATACCGCGCTGGCGTTGCAAATGGTAGCGAGTACCGACGTTTTACTCACCCGCTTAGAAGAGACGATTCAAGCGATTCGGTATCAGGCGCAAAAGCACCGCAATACAGTGATGATCGGGCGTTCGCATGGAATTCATGCCGAACCGATTACCTTTGGCTTCAAATTAGCTGGCTGGTTAGCCGAAATGCTCCGAAATCGCGATCGATTGGTGCGAGTCCGCCAGACTATTGCTGTCGGTAAAATTTCGGGTGCTGTTGGTACCTATGCCAATATCGAACCCCGCGCGGAAGCGATCGCTTGTCAGAAGCTAGGATTGACTCCAGACACTGCTTCTACCCAAGTAATCTCTCGCGATATCCATGCAGAGTTCGCGCAGGTTTTAGCCCTAATTGGTGCGAGTATGGAGCGGTTTGCAGTCGAAATCCGCAATCTCCAACGCACTGATGTCCTCGAAGTAGAAGAATTCTTCTCCAAGGGTCAAAAAGGCTCCTCCGCCATGCCCCACAAGCGCAACCCGATCCGTTCCGAACGGTTGACAGGAATGGCGCGAATCTTGCGTGGGAACGCGATTGCGGCTCTGGAAAACGTGGCTCTATGGCACGAGCGCGATATCTCACATAGTTCGGTCGAGCGTGTCTGTATGCCTGATTCTTGCATCATCACGCATTTCATGTTGGTCGAAACTACCAACCTGATTAAGAATCTACTGATCTATCCTGAAAACATGGCGCGGAATCTCAACTGCTATGGTGGGGTTGTTTTCAGTCAGAGTGTCTTACTCGCACTTGTTGGTAAAGGTTTGAATCGGGAAGAAGCATACTCGATCGTTCAATCCAATGCGATGGCTGTCTGGAATACCACCGGCGGTGATTTTCATCAATTAACCGCCAGTGACCCTCGCGTCACCGCACATCTGAGTCCAGCCGAGATCGAGCATTGTTTCGATCCGATGCAACATCTCAAGCACCTAGATGAAATCTATCAACGC
>JBBRVB010000219.1:0-7097 GCA_038247275.1 Chroococcales cyanobacterium | reverse complement strand
GAGTCGGCTTTGGCTTGATGCTCGTCCACCCAATTGTCGAATTGCATGGCGGGACGATCGATTTTCAAAGTGCGATCGGGCACGGCTCGATGGTAAATCTCTTACTCCCCAATGCCTGCGCGTCAGAGCCAGAGTTCATCGGCTGTGATGGCGATCTCCAAGATCTTACCGCCTGTTCGCAAACAATGGTGCCAGATCTTCCCGAACTACCGCTAATCCTCATTGTTGAAGATAACGAACTCAATATTAATACGATCTCTAGCTATCTGACTGCCAAAGGCTATCGCCCGATCGTCGCTGGTGATGGCGAAGCTGCCATCGAACTCACTCAAAAGTTCCGTCCCGACTTGATTTTGATGGATATGCAAATACCCGGAATGGATGGATTTGAAGCGATCGGGTGCATCCGCAGACAGCCAGAACTTGCTAAAATTCCGATCGTCGCACTGACAGCTCTAGCAATGGAAGGCGATCGCGACAAATGTCTAGCCGCCGGAGCTAATGACTATCTCACCAAACCAGTCAAGCTCAAACAACTCAATGCTACCATCCAACATTTTTTAAGCTCTAAAGTAGATGTCGATACGCTCTCTGGCGATCTTTGGCAGTGAGATAATTGAGAATTAGGCGTTGCTAAATTGGATTATGACATAGATAGTGATGGGAGTTGGGAGTTGGGAGTTGGGAGTTGGGAGTTGCACAAATAGAAAACCATACCTGAATTCAGCAACGCCGATAATTAATAGTTAATAATTAATACTTAATAATTAATTATGATAAATTGAAAATGGTTGATAATTTGACCGATGCTAATCGATCGACAGAACCGATTTGCATCCTTGTTTGTCTAAATCGAACTTGTCGCAAACAGGGTGCGGCGGATGTGCTAGCAGCTTTTCGAGCGATCGATTTACCCAATATCAGCTATGAAGGTTGTGGCTGCCTGGGTAACTGTGGGAATGGGCCGATAGTGTTAGTGTTACCAGCGAGAATATGGTACTATCGCGTTCATCCGTCAGATGTCGCCACAATTCTTGCCGCTGCTACTCCAGAAGCGTCAAATTGACACTTTGTACTCACCTCAATTAACTCGCTTATGAATACCATTTTACATATTACCCACAGCGGACAATGGGAAGCAGCCAAAAATATCGGGACTTACCGCAGCGATACATTAGCAACTGAAAGCTTTATTCATTGCTCCACTCACACCCAAGTTATCGGCTCGGCAAATCGGTTTTTTAAGCACCAACAAGACTTAGTAATTTTAGTCATCGATATCGATCGAGTCACTTCAGAAATTAAGTACGAAGGTGCAGATCCTCACAATCTTTTCCCCCATATCTATGGCGAACTAAATATCGATGCTGTTATCCAAGCGATCGATCTCGAAGCTGGAACAGATGGTGCTTTTATATTACCAAAGGAACTGGTGAATTAGTAAAAATTTTATATTAAATCAGTAGGTGGGTGCAATTATTTGGAAAATAGATTGTGCCTGAAACCTAGATGGTGAGCAGTGCCCACCCTCCGTAATATCTAAAGCCTCAAGCCTAAAACCTCAAGCCTAATGAAAATTGCTACTTGGAATGTCAACTCAATTCGGACGCGATTGGAGATCGTCACTAATTGGTTGGAGCAAAATCCTGTCGATGTGCTCTGCGTCCAAGAAACAAAGGTTACTGACGAACAATTTCCGATCGCGGCGATCTCCGCCTGTGGGTATCATGCTTATATCTCTGGGCAGAAGTCGTATAATGGTGTCGCCATCTTTAGCAAACAGCCATTAACAAATGTCAGTGTTGGTTTTGGGAGTGTCTTAGCCCCAGAATCAGTTGGCGATTTGGACGAGCAAAAGCGGGTAATTACTGGCAATCTCAATGGTGTTCAGATCGTCAATCTATATGTCCCTAATGGGAACACACTCGGCAGCGATAAATACGCCTACAAGCTCCAATGGTTGGAATTACTAGGTTCATATCTAAAAACCCTAATTGCATCTGGTCAGCAGTCAATTTGCGTGGGTGGAGACTTTAATATCGCTCCCGAAGATATCGATATTCATAGCAAAACTGTATCGCTCGATCGTGTCATGGCAACTCCTACCGAACGAGACTTACTTCGCAGATCGGTAATCGATGTGGGCTTCCAAGATAGCTTTAGGAAATTCACGACTACTGGGGGGAATTTTAGTTGGTGGGATTATCGTCAACAAGGTTTTGAACGCAATCGCGGCTGGCTGATCGATCGTCTTTATCTCACGCCTGACTTATTCGATCGCGCCACGAGTTGCACGATCGATATCGAGCCGCGCAAGTTAGTCCAACCCAGCGATCATACGCCGGTAATTGTTGAATTTTAATCGTGGCGGATCTTGCCATCACCCTTGGGGAAAGGGGAGCCGGAGCCGAAGGCGAGGACGGGGTGATGGCACTTTACATCTTCGCAACTACCCAAGCATCAATACCACCTTTTGGCCCTAAAGTAACGCCGCGCCGAGCTGGAACTGCTGGCGATGTACTCGTGAGTTCCAGTTGACAATGGGAGAGGATTTCGATGATGACTAATTTCATTTCCAACTGTGCTAATGCCATCCCGATACAACGACGGCTACCACCACCGAAGGGTAGATATTCATAGGGTGAAAATTGACGTTCTAAAAAGCGTTCTGGTTTAAATAAATCTGGCTCGGGATAGAGATCTTCGCGATGGTGAGTGAGATAAATACAGCCGACAACTACCGTATTAGCGGGAAGCTCGTAACCCTGTACTGATACTGATTCATTGGTAATGCGTGGAAATGTCAACATGCCCACTGGATAAATTCGCAAAGTCTCCGCACAAACCGCATTTAAATAAGGTAGTCGGCTAATCGTCAGCGGATCGCGTTCCGTCCCAATTGTGGCAATTTCTGCTGTTAGTTTTGCTTTGACTTCGGGTAGATAATTAATCCAATAAATTGCCCATGCCAATGCAGTTGCCGTAGTTTCATGTCCGGCAAATAACAGCGTCATCAGTTCGTCATGTAACTCGATGTCGCTCATCTCATTACCCTCGGCATCTTGAGAACCGATTAATAGGTTCAAAATATCGGATCGATCGGGCTGATAGTTGCGCCGCCGCTCGGTAATCTCTGCATATATTAAGCGATCGAGTTCCGCCCGATCGCGTAAAAATCGTCCCCACGGACTCCATCCACCCAGATCTTGCTGCAATACGGGGATAAATAAGAAGCTCGATTTAATTGGTGATTCAATTAAGGAGATGACTTCGATCAGCTTCTCCCGAATTAGATCGTAACGTTCGCCTTCATAGAGTCCAAATACAGTCTGCAAAATCACTGAGAGCGAAATTGATTGCATTTGTTCGCGGAGATTGATAGTTTCATCAATCTGCCATCCTGCCACCAAATCTCGTGTCAGCTTGCAAATTAGCTCTGTATAAACCCGAATTTTATCGCCGTGAAATTGGGGCATTAATAATTGTCGGCGTTGACGATGTTCGCCCCCATCTAATAAGATTACCCCGCGATCGCCCAAAAAAGGCTTCAAGATTTGGTTGATCGAACCAGGTGCTGCAAATTGCTTGGTATCCCCAGTCAATACCTGTTGAATTGCTTTAGGATCGCTGAGAAATACACAATTATTAAATACGCCCGATATCTGAACCTTGAAGATATCGCCATACTGTCGATCGGAATTTTCCAAATAATCGAGCGGTTCGGTAATCCACTGCCAGAGCTGAACCGGACTTGGTGATTTAACAGTGGGTAGAAGTGCTGTCATATACTTTTACAGGCGATCGGATCTATCCCTCCATTATCCGATCGTTGCTATATTTATGCATCCAGATCGAGATTACTTGATGTGACATCAATTGGCATGAGCTACTCGATCCCAAGATCGCAGCGGGAATTTAGAGCCAATTACCAACTAATACAAACGATGCCCAGTAATAAGGATGTGGATATTCCTGACGAATTGCTCGTTGAGCGACTTGCAATGCTTGAGCCTTAGTCGCTCTGTCTGGCTGAGTCAGACTAGTGTAAAAGTGTTTCATCAATTTGGCGGTGGCGAGATCGTCCACTGCCCAGAGCGATGCCAATGTACTCGCCGCACCACTACGAATCGCTGTCCCTGCCAATCCCAACGCCGCCCGTCGATCGCCTGTAGCTGTCTCACAAGCACTTAATACCAGCAAATCGATGGCACTGGTACCCTGTTTTAAGATCGATCGCAAGTTATTGAGATCGATCGATTCCCCCCCATCCATAACGACAAAAGTCTGGCGCGGATCGGAGCTAAAGCGACCGTGGGTAGCCAGATGGATCGTTGCATAAGAGTTACCAGCAAGGGTGCGACGGAGATTTGCTTGGGTGAAATCTCGACCGACTAATGTGGTTACTTTGGTGAAGCGAGATTTAATTGCGAGTACCTCATCTGCGGCAGATGCTAACGGTTCATAAATATCCCCGCGTTTGCCACCGATATTACTGGCATTATGACTCGTCAAACCGCCAATCAAAATCCCATAACCATTATCCACAGACCGCTTCGCACCTAAAATTTGGAGTCCTGGCGTGACGGCAACCCGATAGCGATCGATCGGATATTCTTGACGCTCTCGATCGTACAATGCGGCGACGGGGATATTTTGCAGCGCACCATCCATCACAAATATCAAATTTTTAGTCTGGGGAGTGAGATACTGTTGCGCGGGACGAATCAACCAATCGTAAAGCTGGCTAGCCGCAGCATCATTCCAGCCATATTGAGGTTGAGCTAGATTTTGCCTAAAAGTCGCGATCGTTTGCTCCAATTGAGTGCGGGTGACAGGGATGATAAATCGCTGATATTTACGCCCAAGTTGTAAGATTACCTCAAGTCGATCGGCTAAAATCACTGGATAAAAGATCGCCGCACCGGCATCCTCAACAAACTTATTTATCGGTTTGGATACGTCTAATTGACATTGCAAAAAGTTCTCTAATTCGGCGAGTTTGAGGGCATCGACTCGATCGATAATCTTACTCAAATCTGGCTGTTGTCCCCTCAGACTCAGATCGATCGATTCACGATACAACGGCTCGACATTATCTCTAAGTGAAAATTGAGCATCGGGATTGACGATCTGAAGATTGCGCCGGGTTCTTTCTAGGGCTAAAATCGCGCGATCGTAAGCAGCTTGGGATTTGACCGCATCTGGCTGACTTTGATGCTGTAAAATCCGCCCCAGTTGCCATTCCCACTGATACAGGTTGTCATTACCTGCGGTTGTGGCGAGAGCTATTGCTTGTTGGGTAAATTTGCTGGCTTGAGACCACTGCTGATTTTGCTCGTAGAGCCAGCCAAGCGCACCTGTAGCCTCGATCGCTACCAATTTTTGATGTTTGAGTTGTGATTCGTCAATGACCGTGCTTATCAGCTCTGTCGCGGCTTTCCACTGGGACGGATTGGCGATCGCGAGGCTCCGCGCAAAATTAATTCTCTGGTTGGAGCCGGTATGGGTGTAAGGCTGGCTGGATAATTGCCGTGCAATCTGGTTGATGAGCTGGGGTTGGTTGAATTGGCTTTGCCAACTGCTGGCGATCCGCTGCGCCGCCGCTTCATTGCGATGCCATTGAGAGATATCTACTTGGAGACTAAGTATGCCCAGATCGGCGGTAAGCGTCCCCGCTTGCTGATAACAGGCGATCGCTTGCTGATAATATGCCCCAGCAGCTAAACTACCAGTCGGCTGCGTGGGGCACGTTAGTGGCCCATTAGCTGGGGGCTGAAATCGATTGGTGCGATCGCGATCGCGAGTACCCAAATCGCGGAGTGTGTTGCCAATACTCACCAAAACCGGCGATCGATCCGCAGCACTCAACGATCTAGCAATCTCAAATGCTTGAGCTAGTGTCACTTGCGCCGCATCCAAATTTCCCAACCGCCGCAGCACATCGCCTAATTGCTCGATCGCCGCAGCTTGCAAAGCCGGCGGTAACGTCGTCTGACGCATCCCAAATTTGGCGGGGATGTCCGTCGTACAGGCACCCTCACTCACGCCCACAATCCCCGCTAATAGCTTACAAGCACGACGATCCAGTCCCATCGCGATTAACGCTTGCGATCGATTGAGCTGGCTGCCCACCACGCCTATGCGATCGCCCGATCGCCCATAACTCGCCTCGGCTTGCCCCCAAATCCTCAGTGCCGTCGGAAAATCCCCCCGATCGTAAGCAATTTTACCCTGTTGAATGAGTGCGGCGGGAGTAGCTGCTTGGACATTGGTAATACTGTAACAAATGTGGATGATGGCGATCGCGATCGCCAATAAACAATAGCCTAATCGCTGGGGAACGATCCCTAAATCCGAGCAGAGTGCAGCAACGATCCGATGGCGATTTGTGGTCATTACAAGTGAGCTAATGCTGAAGCGATCTGGATCTGACTTATTGTAAGCTACCCACACTACCAAAAACTGTACCACGAGCGATCGGATGATTCCAGATATAATTACAATAGTCCAAAACTTATCCCGGCAATCGGTTGGAGGTTTTATGACCATTGCTTACTCCAATATCCCAGATGCACTCCCCCTCGATCTCAGTACCCTCAAACTTACTGACGAACAATTTTATCAACTCTGTATCGCTAACCCCGAACAGCCACTCGAATTAACCGCCACCGGAGTTCTCATCGTTATGTCACCAGTAGGCGGAGAAAGCGGCAATAAAGAGCTGGAGTTAGGAACGGATCTAAGTATTTGGAACCGAACTACTGAGTTAGGAAAAGTATTCAGTTCTTCGACGATTTTCAAACTCCCATTGGGTAGTCAACGATCGCCTGATGCTGCTTGGGTAGAATTATCGCGGTGGAATGCGCTGTCTGATGAAGATCGTCAGCAGTTTCCGCCCTTGGCTCCAGATTTCGTTGTTGAGCTACGTTCGCGCACGGATAAATTGCCAGAATTGCAAGCAAAAATGATTGAATATCGCGATAATGGCGTGCGGTTGGGATTACTAATCAACCCCCAAGATCTACAGGTAGAAATCTATCGACTCGGTAGAGAAGTAGAAATTTTGCAAGACACTAGTTCAGTTAGTTGTGAGGATG
>JBBRVB010000218.1:0-7098 GCA_038247275.1 Chroococcales cyanobacterium | reverse complement strand
CGTCGCACAGATGGCAGGATACTCCCCAGCAAAAATCGCTCTACTTGCTGGGCGACAACAGCTCCCGCTTGCTGATGGGAAAGAAATCCTGGTGTGGATTCCATCTCCAGAGTTAGTCTTTCCTCAATTGCTCGATACGAGCTTCTTCCGCAATGCCATCAAGATTGCCGCACACCTGCTCGATGTCGAGCAGACAAAGATCGTCGGTAGAATACGTATTTATCTCAAACCAGCCCACTGTGGAGCCGAGATGCCCTGGCACCAAGACGCAGCCTATCCTGGCTCCGTAGATCTCCTCAAAATTTGGATGCCTTTAGATCCTGCCACCCCCGAAAATGGCTGCTTGCATTTCATCCCTGGTTCTCATCTGAGAGGGATCGAGCCGCATCGCCCCTACGAAGGCTCCGGTTTAATCGCAGAAGGGGTAGACACATCTCAAGCCGTTGTTTGCCCATTGCCGCCTGGAGGTGCAACCGTGCATCATTGCCACACATTACATTATTCCAGACCCAATCATACAGACAGCCAACGTCGCGCATTGGTAATTAGCTGTAGAGTAATCGAATCTGAGTCGATCGAATAATCAGGAAATAACTCAAGTTGCTACCTGTGAGCAAAGCGGTTAGAAACCGCTCCTCGGAGTGCAAAGTCCGCCTTCGCGGACTAATCAATTAGTCCGCGAAGGCGGACTTTGCATCATTAGCCACGATTTGCGGAAAGTGCGTTCTTGGGGTTTCCCCAAGTAGAGCACCTTTTCAAGACACAATCGTTGGCATTCAAGTAGTTTGCTATAGTATATCTATAATTTTGGATAAGTAAATAGATCCGACTATTTTTTGAATACCCGTTTGCTAGCAAGGCTTTCAGCAATTTTATCCGCGATTTAGCTCAACCACACATCAACAAAAGGCGATCGTAATCATGGCAACTATTTCAGGCTATCAGGCGATCGAAAAGATCTATGAAAGTACCAATTCATTGGTGTATCGTGGGCAGCGGGTAGAAGATGGGCGATCGGTTATTCTCAAAACACTCAAACAAGCCTACCCATCTCCCAAACAAATAGCCTGGTTTAAACGAGAGTATACAATTACCAAAAACCTTCAGGTTGAAGGTGTCGTCAATGTCTACGATCTGGAAAACGAACAAAACTGTTGGGTCATAGTCCTAGCAGATTTTGGCGGTGAATCTCTAGCACGATTGATGCACGATGGTAGACAATTTACTGTAGCTGAGTTTCTAAATATTGCGATCCAAATTGTTGAGATTCTCGGTCGAGTCCATCAGTGTCAAATCATTCACAAAGACATTAACCCATCCAATATAGTTTTCAACCCCACCACAGGTCAGATCGAGCTGATTGACTTTGGTATTTCCACCTTCCTCTCACGCGAAAATCCCAACTTAGGCAATCCCACTCAGTTGGAAGGTACATTAGCCTATATCTCACCCGAACAAACTGGACGGATGAATCGAGAAATCGATCGTCGTACTGATTTTTACTCTTTGGGGGTAACTTTTTATGAGCTATTAACTAATCGATTGCCCTTTGCAACTACTGATGCAATGGAGTTAGTTCACTCGCACATTGCCAAACACCCCACCCCACCGCACATACTCATCCCAGAGATTCCGCTCTGCTTGTCTGAGATTGTGATGAAGCTGATGGCTAAAAATGCTGAAGATCGTTACCAATCAGCTTATGGTCTTCAGGTAGACTTAGAAGCATGTCACAGCCAATGGTCGCAAACCGGACGTATCGATCCCTTTGGGTTGGTAAATCGAGATATTGCCGATAAATTCCAAATTTCTCAAAAATTATACGGGCGCGAACGGGAAATCGAGCAGTTGTTGGCTGGCTTTGAGCGAGTCAGTCTAGGGCAAAAGCAAATGATGCTAGTCAGAGGTTATTCTGGCATTGGTAAGTCAGTTTTAGTCAAGGAAGTATATAAACCAATTACGCGGCAGCATGGCTACTTTATCTCTGGCAAATTCGACCAGTTCCAAAGAGATATTCCTTATTCTTCTTTGGTACGAGCCTTTCGCAGCCTAATCAAACAACTCTTGGCAGAAAATGATGTCCAGATCGCTGACTGGCGACAAAAATTGTTAGCTGCTCTTGGTAATAATGGTCGAGTAATTATCGCTCTAATTCCCGAACTAGAGCTGATGATTGGTGCCCAGCCTGCCGTAGCAGAACTAGCTGCCGCAGAAGCCCAAAATCGCTTCAATCTAGTATTTAAAAACTTTGTCTGGGTGTTTGCGCGATCGGCACATCCCTTGGTGTTATTTTTAGACGATCTGCAATGGGCTGATGAAGCTTCTTTGTTGCTGATGCAACTGCTCATGACCGAAACTCAGGGTCATTATTTATATATTATTGGTGCCTATCGAAATAATGAGACAAATCCAGCTCATCCCTTAATATTAACCTTGGACGAGATCGGTAAAACTGAAGGATTGGTCGATTATATCACCCTGCAACCTTTGGAATCGATCGAGGTAAATCGGTTAATTAGTACAACTCTTAAAGTTGCGGAAGAGACTGCCGCACCACTGACAGAATTGGTGCTAGCTAAAACTAATGGCAATCCTTTCTTTGTCAATGAGTTTTTGAAATCGCTATACGATCGAGAATTATTGGTATTTGACTACCAGCTCAACCATTGGCAGTGGGATTTAGGGGAAATCCAAGCTCAAGCCATCACCGATAATGTGGTCGAACTGATATCCGCTAACGTTCAAAAGTTGGAAACGTCCACCCAACAGGTATTAAAACTAGCAGCCTGTATTGGCAACCAATTCGATCTCCAGACGTTGGCAACTGTATCCGCACAATCCCCCCATGCAACCGCAACAGAACTGTGGCCAGCTATTTTAGCTGGTTTAGTTTTACCGCTGAGTGATGCTTATAAACTGCTCGAATCTGACACACAGGACTTGTCACAGAGCATTACTATCGAATATAAGTTTGCCCACGATCGCATCCAACAAGCAGTCTATTTGCTAATTCCAGCAGCGGATAAACAGGCTGTGCATCTGCGGATGGGTCAACTGTTAATGCAAACTACGCCCCTAGCAACACAAGAGCAAAAACTCTTTGAAATTGTCAACCAATTAAACTTGGGTCGGCAACTAATCGAGCGACAACAAGAGCGAGATGAACTGGCTAGATTGAATCTCAGAGTTGGTAAAAAAGCCAAGCAAGCGGTAGCTTATCAACCAGCATTCAATTACTTTCAGGTTGGATTGAGCCTATTAGGAGCAGACTGCTGGCAGTGTCAGTACGATCTCATCCTCAAACTGTATGTAGAAGCAGCCGAAACAAAGTTCCTGCTCGGCGATCTGGTGCAGATGGAACAGTTAGTTGAGATCGTATTGCAAACAGCCAACACATTGCTAGATAAGGCGAAAGTTTATAGCCTGAAAATCCAAGCTGCTTCCTCACAGAATCAGCTAGTGGAGGCAGTGAGTGTCGCGCTGTCAATTTTGGAGATGATGGGGATAGTTTTCCCCACCCAACCAAGCCCATTAGATATCGAGCATAGTTTAGCCGAAGTAAAAGCTGCTTTAGCGGCGAGAGGAATTAAGGATGTCGCGGATTTAGTCGATCTACCCGCAATGACCGATCCAGAAAAGCTTGCAGCCATGAATTTCATGTTTGAAATGATGCACAGTTGCTATGTGACCTCTCCTCCTCTGTTTGCCCTAGTAGTGACGAAAATGGTCAGCTTATCGGTTGAGTATGGAAATGCACCTCTGTCCGCTAGGGCATATGCGACCTATGGAATAGTTCTC
Source organism: Chroococcales cyanobacterium (assembly GCA_038247275.1). Lineage (GTDB taxonomy): Bacteria > Cyanobacteriota > Cyanobacteriia > Cyanobacteriales > Chamaesiphonaceae > Chamaesiphon. Next base: position 3,300 of record JBBRVB010000218.1, on the reverse strand, counting down.
TGTGGAGTAGTAGCAGATCTTGATGGAGGTTATCAAGTCGGTCAACTCGCTTTGAAGCTGATCGAAAAATTTAATGCCAAAGAACTTCAGCCGAGTATTCTCTTCTTTGTAAATTGTTTTATCAGACATTGGAAAGAGCACGTTAGGGCAACTCTCATCCCTTTTTTAGAAGGATATCGAATCGGTCTAGAGACTGGGGATTTACATTTTGCTGCTTGGGGAATACATTCTCACTGCTACCTCGCCTACTATAGCGGCAAGGAACTAGCAGAGCTAGAACGGGAGATGGAAAAAGCGAGCGTTGCCATCGCTCAAATCCAGCAAAAGCATATCCTTGAAAGACACAAAACTTACTGGCAAGCGGTCTTAAATCTAATTGGCAAATCCGAACATAATTGTCGTTTGGTCGGAGAGCACTACGATGAAGAAACAATGAAGCAAGTTTTTGTGGAAATAAACGATCGCAATGCCCTATGTGAGCTGTATCTTCAAAAACTCATTCTTTGCTATCTTTTTCAAGAATATCCTCAAGCAATTGAGAATGCGATCGCCGCAGCCGAATATGTCGGGAATACAATTGGGACGATTAATTTTGCGATCTTCCATTTTTATGATTCGTTAGCTTGGTTGGCAATATTTGGTGACGATCCACTGCAACAACCGCAGATCCTGGAAAAAGTAGCTCATAATCAGCAAAAAATGGAGCATTGGTCGCATCATGCACCGATGAATTATTTGCACAAATATTACTTAGTTGAAGCCGAACTTGCTAGAGTATTAGGCCAAGACAAAGATGCCAGAGAATATTACGATCTAGCTATCTCTCTAGCCACAGAAAACGAATATACCAATGAAGTAGCTCTAGCCAACGAGCTTGCCGGACGGTTTTATTTGGGCAGAAACCAAAAGCATGTAGCCAACCATTATCTATTTGATGCTTACTACGCTTATCAACGTTGGGGCGCGATAGCAAAACTTAAAGATCTCGAAACTCGATATCCACAGTTTTTGGATGTCAAATCATCCAGAACTCCAGGTAGTTTCCCAGTTTCCACAACTGGTGGTAGCACGGGTGAGGCTTTAGACTTAGCTACAGTAATGAAAGCTTCGCAAACTATTTCTAGCGAAATTTTACTGGATGATTTATTGAAAAGATCGCTCAAAATAGTCATGGAAAATGCTGGTGCTCGAATTGGATTTCTGATTTTAGAAACAGCAGGTGAATTATCGATCGTCGCCCAAGGTTCGAGTGAACCAGAAGAGATAAAAGTAGATCGCGCCACCCCCGTCGCCACCAGCACAGAGTTACCCATCTCTCTATTGAATTATGTAGCCAGAACCAGAGAAGATGTAGTAATAGCAGATGCCAGCGGTGAGAGTATATTTGCCACAGATCATTACATCATCCAAACCCAACCCAAGTCGATCTTATGTACTCCGATCGTCCATCAATCCCAACTAATCGGTCTGCTGTATTTAGAAAATAATCTTACTATCGGTACCTTTACACCCAATCGATTAGAAATCCTCAAACTCCTATCTGCTCAAGCCGCAATTTCGATCCAAAATGCTCAACTCTACGTCGCCTTGGGTGAAAACGAACGTAGGCTGACGCAATTTCTCGAAGCCATGCCAGTTGGTGTGTTTGTCATCGATGCCAATAGCAAACCCTACTACGCCAATCAGACAGCCCAACAAATCCTGGGCAAAGGCATCGTCACCGAGTCCAAAATGACTCAATTGACTGAAACCTATCAAGTTTACCAAGCGGGAACCGATCGATTATATCCCACTGACGAGCAGCCGATCGTCCGCGCCCTACAGGGCGAGAGCATCACCATTAGCGATCTAGAGATTCGCCAAGCTGACAAGACGACCCCTCTAGAGGTATCCGCTACCCCAGTCTTCGACGAGCGAGGGCAAATCGTCTATGCGATCGCCGCTTTTACCGATATCACCCAACGCCAACGCGCCGAAACCGAGCGGATTCAGTTCGCCCAAGAGCTAGCACTCAAAAATATTGCCCTCGAACAAGCCAGAGATGAATTAACCGAATACAGCCGCACTCTAGAACACAAAGTCCTCGAACGCACCCAAGAACTCTCTCACACCCTCGGTATCCTCAAAGCCACCCAATCAGAACTCCTGTTTGAAAACGAGCTACTCCGCAGTGCCGAATCACCCACCACCTTTGACTATCAAGTCGGCGGTAGCCTACCGATGGATGCACCCACCTATGTCGTCCGCGCCGCCGACAGACACCTCTATAAAGCCCTCAAACGCGGTGAATTTTGCTACGTCCTCAATCCCCGCCAGATGGGTAAATCCAGCCTGATGGTAAGGATGATAAACCATCTCCAACACGAAGGGATGTGGTGTGCGTCGATCGATATGACGCGGATTGGCAGTGAAACCGTCACCCCCGAACAATGGTATAAGGGCATCGCCTCCGAGCTAGGACGACATTTCGAGCTACGTGGTAAAGTCAACCTCAAAACTTGGTGGCAAGATCGCGTCGATCTCTCGCCAGTACAACGATTGAGTGAGTTTATCGAATTAGTCCTACTAGTAGAAGTCGGCACGCCCTCAGCTCAACTCATCATTTTCATCGATGAAATTGATTGCGTCTTAGGCTTAAAATTCCCCGTCAATGATTTCTTCGCCCTGATTCGTTCCTGCTATAACCAGCGCAGCCTCAATCCCGAATATCAACGCTTAACTTTCGCCCTCTTCGGTGTTGCCACCCCTTCCGAGCTAATTACCAATACCCAGATCACCCCCTTCAATATCGGGCAATCCATTCAGCTAGAAGGCTTCAAAGAACACGAAGCCCAACCGTTACTACAAGGATTGGCAGAACGAGTCACCAACCCCCAAACCGTACTCAAAGCAGTCCTAGCCTGGACGAACGGGCAACCTTTCCTCACCCAAAAGCTCTGTCAGCTAATTCGCAATAGTACTGCACCGATGCCCCCCAATGGCGAAGCCGAGTGGATCGAGCAGCTAGTACAGACGCAGATCGTCGATAATTGGGAATCCCAAGACGAACCAGAACACTTGAGAACCATCCGCGATCGTATTACTAAAAGTCAGCAATCTTCTCAACTGCTCGCACTCTACCAACAAGTCTGGGTACAGTCAGAAATTGCTGCGATCGCCAATACTCCCATCGAACGAGAACTGCTATTGTCAGGGATTGTCATCAAACGTCAGAGTACGCTCATGGTTCAAAATCGAATTTATGCCTCGATATTTAATCGTGATTGGATCGATCGACATATCTAGAGTATTTGTCGATCG
>JBBRVB010000217.1:0-7148 GCA_038247275.1 Chroococcales cyanobacterium | reverse complement strand
GTCGAACATTTAAACCGTGCGATCGATCTGCATTCGCTAGATTAAGAAATCGTATAATTTCCTCGCGGAGTCTGGCGATCGCGACTATATTAGAAACCATCCACCGATTAAAGATCGGCATCTACCTGCTCAAAAAATATATGGAGTCTCAAGATTTGATTCTGTTAGTGGTATTACTCTGCCCAGGGTTGCTGCTATCTGTCACAATTATGCTCACCTTCGCGGCTGGTGGTTAAACAATTGACAGTTGCGGTCTAAATCACACATGGGGATTTAAACCGCTGAACTTCAATTTGCACTGACACGCGCGATGTGGGGACAACAAATAGTTCTCGCAGTCGTAGTATTTAGTTGGATGTGACTCAATCAATGCCAAATTTGACAGTTACTACGATCGTGACATCCTTGTCGATCGTAGTGGTATCGTAACTACCGCCATTACTAACCGCAGTTGAGTTCCGGGGAGCGATCTGAAATATCCCAGTATCGGCACGTCGCACACCACTGACTCGATTACCAGTGCTAGTGGCAATTGATTCGGCTCTAGCTTTGGCATCTTTAGTCGCTTCAGCAACCATTTCAATTCGGAGTTTACTCAGCCCATTGTAGAGATATTCGGGCGGTTCGGAAGTGAGCGCAACTCCTTCATTGATTAATTCGTTAATTTGCTGCGACAATTTGGTATATCGACGTACTTGAGTCGATCGAATTTCTAATCGTTGAGTTAGCCTGTATGCGAGTGTTTTGCCGGTTTCTCTGCCGTTGGTTAGTTCTGGAATCGCAAGTGTTTCGAGAGAAGTGAGCGAAATCTCGGCATCGGGAACTTTCGCCTCTTTGAGATAACGTTGAACTCGCTCGATGTAGGTTTTAAGTTCTTGATAGGCAGCTTGAGTAGTGGGTTGCTGACTCGTAAGTGATACTTTCCAGACAATATAATCTGATTCGATCGGTCGTGTTGCCGAGCCAAGTACTAGTACACCATCATCTACTCGCTTGATGCTCCGAATTGCTCCCGCCCACAGAAATGAGCTAGCGATGAGAGCGGCAGATAGTACAGTTAACCCAGCAAATAATTCAGGAAACCGATCGCGCGATTGAGTGTTTTCCATCGATTGAGACTCACACAAAAAATAATTTTTTCGAGCTGATGACAATTCACCAGTTTCCATCATAACTACCAGATCTCGATCGTTGATTCCTGAAATGTGCTAATTAACGTTATTGTCTACAGTCAACTGACTTCCCAGTCGGGCTGGGTGAGGCTGCGAGCTTTTTGATAGTAGGTTTCAGCTTCATCCCACTGCTGGAGCGCACTGTGAACTCTGCCCATATTAAACCAGAACTCGGAACGCTCTGGCTCCAGTCCAGAGGCGCGTTCAAAACTAAATAAGGCATTGTCGAGCCGACCGAGTTCGAGCAGGCAATTACCGCGACTGTTCCAGGCATCGGCGCGGTCTGGATCGAGACTGAGCGCGACTTCATAGTCGGAACAAGCCGCTTCAAATTCATGTTTGAGGAAATGAATGTTACCCCGACGCGACCAGGCGGGCGGATATTCACGATCGAGTTCGATCGATCGATCGAGACTCATCATCGCCGCCTCGATCCGATCGAGAGCTTGCTGGGCGATCGATTGTCGGTACCAAGTTTGGGCATCATCATCGCACAGTTCGAGGCTGGTTTGATAGCACTGGAGGGCTTGGGTATACTGCTGAAGGTTGAGATGAGTAGTTGCCAGGTTGTTCCAGCCGATCGGGTCTTGTGGAGCCACCTTGATGGCTTGGCGATAACTATGGAGCGCACCTTCGAGGTTATCTAATTGAAAGAGGGCACTGCCGCGACTATTCCAGGCGGGTGCTAATGTCGGTACTAGTGTCAGCGCGCGATCGAAACTCGCCACTGCTGATGCCCACTGGCTGAGTTCGAGTAAGGCATTACCTCGGTAGTAGTAGGCTTGACGATCGTCGGGGTTGAGGATCGCGCAATTATCATAACAGGCGATCGCGTCTGTATATTTTTGGAGGTTGAATAGTGCCATCCCCCGATTGAGCCAGACGAGCGGATCGAGTTTGTCAATCTCAATACTGCGCTCGTAACAAACCAGGGCTTCTTGCCAGCAACCGAGATGCTGGAGTGCCATACCGCGTCCATTCCAGGCATTGGCATCGCGATCGTGAATTTCAAGGCTCCGTTCGTGGGCGGTAGCGGCTTCTTGATAGCGTTTGAGGTGAAATAACGCCTTGCCACGGTTGTGCCAGCTTTGATAGAACTGGGGTTGTAATTCTAGTGCTTTATCATAGCTAACGATCGCCTCTTCATAGCGTTTGAGCGATCCCAGGACGTTACCGTGATTGTTCCAGATATAGTGATCTTCCAGTTGGAGTTCGAGAGCTTTATCGTAGCTATCGAGGGCGGGTGCTAGTTGCCCTAACTGAAAGAGGAGATTGCCCTGTTGATACCAGGCTGGTGAGTAGTTGGGATCTAATTCGAGACAGCGTTGGTAACTGTGCAGATTTTCGGTCGGATCGCACTGAAGTTGAAACTGGCTCTGTCCGCGTTGGTACCATGCCAATGCAAAATTGGGATCGTATTTAATGGCGCGATCGTAACTAGCTAGCGCGTCTGCCCAGCGTTCTAAGTCAGCCAGGAGACAACCGCGATGATACCAGGTTTCGGCCCGGTCGGGTTCGCGTTCTAATACTTGCTGATAGGCACTCAGAGCGGCGACAAACTCGCCTTGATGGTACAGGGCTTGTCCCAATAAATGCCAGTGATTAGCGGCATCTGGCTGGATGTTTGTAGCTGTCTGGAGGCTAGCAACGGCGGTGTTGTAGTTGCCCAGCTCGATCGAGATCCGTCCGTGTTGCGCCCAGAGATCGGGATTGTCAGGATCGAGTTCGATCGCGTGACAACAAGCGATCGATGCCGTCTCCCATTCACCTCTAGCTGCTTGGGCTTGACTTTGATTGTAGAGAATTGACTGATTTTGCGGATCGAGACTGAGGGCGCGCTCGTAGCAACTATTAGCGGCTGTCCACTGGGAGAGGGCAGCTTGGGCTAAACCTTTGGCAGACCAGGCATCTGGGGCATCTCGATCGAATTCCAGGGCAACATCATAACAACAGATCGCGGCTTCCCACCGCTGTAATTGCGCCAAAACTTGCCCGTGGCTATAACTGAGGTCGTAATTAGCCCCGGTCAGGGCAGTAACGCGCTCGTAACAAGTTGCCGCAGTTGCCCATTCCTGCAATTGCTGGAGGGCTTTGCCTTGACGATACCAGGCTTGATGTCGATCGGGTTGAAGATTGGTGACTTGTTGGTAGGCATCCACCGCCTCTGGCAAGCGTTCCAATTCCCACAGGAGGTTGCCCAAGCCATACCAAGTATCGGGATCTTGGGGGTAATATTCGATCGCCCGATCGTAAGCTACTAATGCCCCCTCAGGATTACCAATTTGAGTTAATTCTTTGCCCAAATTGTGCCAAGCGGGATGATAATCGGGTTGAATCTCGATCGCTTGCTGGTAGCTGGCGATCGCTTCCGGCTGGCGATCGAGGTGTGCTAAAATTAGACCCCGATCGTTCCAACTGTGATAGTCTCTAGGGCACAGTTCGATGGCGCGATCGTATACGGCTAAAGCGGCGGGATAGCGTTGGAGTTTGAGGAGGGTTTTCCCTTGAAAGTACCAGACGGTAGCCGCAGTTGCATTTAGCTCCAAAGCGCGTTCGTAGCAGTGTAGTGCCTCTTCCCACCGTTCGAGATGCGAGCAAGCATAACCGCGCTGATACCAACAATCAAAACTCTCAGATTCAATCGCCAACGCCGCATCATAACTGGCAATCGCTTCAATATAGCGGTTGAGCTTGAATAAAGATTGTCCTTTGCCCTGGATTGCTGGGTAAAAAGTTGGCTCGATGGAGATCGCGCGATCGTAATTGGCGATCGCGTATTCAAATCTTTTCAGTTCGGCTAAAGCATGACCGCGTTCGTACCAGGCTTCATAAAAATATGGATTAATCGCAATCGCCCGATCGTAACTTTCTAAAGCGGCGGTATACTCTTGCTGTAGTGCCTGCACGATCCCATAACGATGCCAGATTTCCGGATCTTTGGCTCTCAGTTGTAATGTGTGTGCTAGGCTCGCTTTTGCAGCAGTGTAGTCACCAAGTTCGGCGAGAACTTTGCTCCGCTCGTACCAAGGTTCGTAGTTTTCAGCATATAAATCGATCGATCGATCGAAACAACTCAGCGCATCTGGTTTGCGACCCAATTTTGAGGCAGCAACGCCACGACTGTGCCAAATGTAAGGGTCATCTGGCTGAAAACTCAAAGCTCGATCGTAGCTATCGATCGCCTCAGCATGTTTGCCCTGATGCGCCAGCGTCATCCCCTGATTGTACCAAGCGGGATAAAAATCGGCATTAAGTTGGAGCGTATGATTGTAGCTGCTAATTGCTTCCTCATATCGTCCCAAATGAAACAGGACAAAGCCCAGATTATTCCAGGCTTGATGATAATCTGGCTTGAGCTGGAGGGTGCGATCGTAACTTGCTAAGGCTTGCTCGTATTGGCTCAGGTGAAACTGTGCCATCCCCTTGTTGTACCAAGCCTGATGAAATTGGGGCTGGATCTTCAACGTTCGATCGTAACTGACGATCGCCGCTTCATAGCGTTGGAGCTGAAACTGAACGACTCCCAGATTATTCCAAGCTGTATAAAAATCTGGATGCAAGCGCGTCGCTTGCTCGTAGCAACTAATTGCCGCCTCAAACTTACCGATCTTAAATAAAGCTTTGCCCTGATTGTTCCAGGCATCGCTGTGAGCGGGTTCGAGTTGTGTCGCCTTGCGATAGCAATCGAGCGCATGTTCGTACCGCTTGAGGTGAAACATTGCCTTACCGCGATTATTCCAAGCTTCGGCATCCTTGGGCACTAATGTGGTCGCTTGAGTATAGCAATTAAGTGCTTCTTGGGGTCGATCTAGTTGCAGCAGGATATTTCCGCGATTTGTCCACCCTTCAGCCAATTGGGGCTGTAATTTGGTGACAATTTCATACCGCCGTAGTGCCGGTTCGGGTTCGCCCAGATGGAATAAAATATTCCCGCAGTGATTCCAGGCTTGATAGAAGTCTGGTTGTAACTGGGTAACTTTGGTATAAGCTGTCAACGCGGCTTCAAAGTCACCCAAGCATAATAATACTTTGCCCTGATTGTACCAAGCTTCCTGAAACTCGGGAGCTAGATCGATCGCACAGCGATAACACCGGAGGGCATCTTGAAAACTTTTTTGCTCGAAGTGGGCGACACCCAAATTATTCCAAGCTTGATAAAACTGTGAATTCAGTTGTGTCGATCGTTGGTAAGATTTAATTGCCGCTGGGATCTTCCCTAAATGAAAGAGTACTTGCCCTTGATTGTTCCAAGTATACCAATCCTCGGGATCGACCTGCAAACTCTGTTCGTAACAACCGCTAGCCGCTTGGATTTGACCGATTTCAAATAATAGCCAGCCTTTATGAGAGAGCGTGAGACTATCATCTGGGTCGATTACCAACGCCCGATCGTAGGCAGTCAACGCCGCATCATACTCGTGTAATTCAAATAGCGCACGCCCCCTGTAATACCAGCTAAATCGATCGTCAGGATTGAGTGCGATCGATCGATCGCAACTCTCGATTGTTTGTGGGTAATCTCCCAACTGAAACAAGACCCAACCCCGATTTGCCCAAGCATCCGCATCTTGAGGTTGCAATTCGATCGCCCGCTGGTAAGCTTCCAAGGCTTCTGGCAATCGCTTCAATCCTACCAATACCCACCCCAAATTTACCCAAGCTTCCTGTTTATGGGGCTGTAACTCTAGCGTTTTGTTGTAACAAGCTAACGCCACATCCAGCTTATCTGCATTTCGATACAAGTTGCCCTGGCGATACCAAGCTTCGGGGGCATCTGTAGCCACGATTGAATTTGGGGGTTTGGATTCAGTTAGGAAATCTTGCTTCATTGGTCTCACATTCAGCAATTACTGTCGTAGATATTGGTGGTGAAGCCGCTGCTGTGCAGAGTCGGCAGGGGAGCATCCCACTTTTTATGCGTAGGTTAACCGCCCTCACCCTAAATCCCTCTCCCTCGGGGAGAGGGACTTTAAATCTGGCTCCCTTCTCCCTCGGACGCTTATAAAAATAACTTGCGTAACTTTCGTATTCAAAGCATCTCTGAAGGCAGGCTGCAACGATATGGGTTATGCGACTTAAATTTGTAAGCTTTCCAGGGAGAAGGGCTGGGGATGAGGGCTATTTCAAAAAGTGGGATGCTCCCGTCGGCAGTCACTATCGGCAAGATATTTGGTTGGAGATATTGAAGTAAGTAAACCCCATTCTTGAAGTACTATTAATTACATTAAAATCTAACAAACGTACTTAAATTTTACCTAATCTGCACCGGATTAGTTGTCAATTTAGTAACTTATATTTAAGGTATAAAAAAGATACCTTGGCTCCAAATAATTCGATCGACTAGTACCTAAATATGCTGACCAAAATTGCAGTCATGTAGATTATATTACAAAGATAACCTAAATCATCTCGATCTCGGGTAAGTGTCAAAAATCGATCGGTCCAAAAAATCCTAATCAGATCGATCTGGATCGTTCAAACCCGCTTTAAACAGTTGACAGCGATTCGTACCTCGGCTCTGCCGAGGGTTTAGCGATCCCAACTCTTGCTATCTGGCTACCATCGCCATCGCCAGATGGGTGAAGACACATAGAGATCGACTACTGACGATCGAATTCCCACTGCGCGAAGCGATTGGCATAATAGCTGAGAATCTGTTCGAGCCGGACTCGATCTGGCTGAGTCAATCGATCGGCTCCAGCGATTTCTAGCCCGCCTAACTGACTGTTGTAGTAGCTAAAATCTCGATCGGTAGGATTCAAAAATCCAATGCTTATCCCCTCAATCTGTTGTAAATGCGCCGCTACCTCTCGATATACCGCTAGCGGCATTCGATCGTTGCAGATTGTGAATTTTGGAGTCAGGGGCAACATGAGGGGGAATGGGGAATGGGGAATGGGGAATGGGTAATGGGTAATGGGTAATGGGTAATGGGGAATGGGTAATGAGTAATGGGTAATGAGTAATGGGGAATGG
>JBBRVB010000216.1:0-7206 GCA_038247275.1 Chroococcales cyanobacterium | reverse complement strand
TTCATAGTTTTTAGATACACCGACAACTTCGATGACTTTCTTACCAATCCGGCGGGTGGGAGTAGAAATATCGACCCTTCCAGTTGTCTGTTTAAATTCTTTTTCTTTAAGATCTTCTGCTCGTCCGATCCGCGCTTTTTGCTTAGTACTACGAGCCTTCGCGCCGCGCTGCAACCAGGCTAATTCTCGTCGTAGTAAGCCAGCATGTTTGCGCTGGGTACCCACCATTGACTCTTCGGCTAAGGCTTTCTTTTCTAGATAGTAAGTATAGTTACCACTATAAGTATAAATATCCCCGCGATCGATCTCAATAATTCGATTAGTCACCTTATCCAAGAAATAACGATCGTGTGTAATCAATAAAATCGCGCCCCGATAGCGGCTTAAATATTCCTGCAACCATTCAACCGACATCGCATCTAGATGGTTAGTCGGTTCATCCATTAAGAGTGCATCTGGCTCAGATAATAACGCTGCTGCAAGTGCGATTCGTTTGCGATATCCACCCGATAGATCGCCAACTTTGGCATCAAAATCATGAATCCCCAACTTAGTGAGAATAATCTTCGATTTGGTTTCCAATTCCCAAGCATTAGTCGCATCCATTCGCTGCATTACAGTCGATAACTTAGTGAGTAATGCCGTAGAATCAGCCAGATCGGGATGTGCTAATTTTTCAGATATCTCTTCATAATCCCTGACTAGTTGCATTTGTTCGCCACTAGAAGCAAATACCTGTTCTAACACAGTATGGTTAGGGTCCATCTCTGGCTGTTGGGGTAGATAAATAGTTGTCACCCCAGGATTGAGTAAAATCTGCCCACCATCGATCGGTTCTAACCCCGCAATCATCTTGAGTAAAGTTGATTTTCCCGATCCATTCATCCCGATTAATCCAACTTTGTCCGCCGCATCTAAGCTAAACGATCCATCTTTGAGAATCTCTTTGATTCCAAAGTCTTTTTTAACTGATTGCAACGTAAAAATAGTCATATTGAGGTGCTTAGTGCTGGGAGGTAGTGCTTGGTTGGGAAAGGCTTTAGGCTTTAGGTGTTGGGCTTTAGCAAGCTATTAGGCACGATGAGATTGGTGTAGATAATATTGACTTTAGAGCTACTTTGCCAATCTAATTAAGTCCCCACCCAATTTTAGCGAAGATTTGCCGCGAACTGGGTGGGGTAATTATCATTGTAAGTCGATTGAGGGTATTGGGCTTTTACTCTAGCCAACTAACCTAAAGCCTGATAGCCACAGCCTAATGCCTAAATTACGGGACTTGTAAACTAATCCAACCTTGCTCTGGAATATGCTGGCGATAACGACCGCAATCGGAGAACATCAACGACATTTGTAACCCATAATCGGGTTCTAATTGCAGATCTGCCCACGGTACGGCAATTTCTAGGCACTTATCCCAGGCAACGATCGCATTACTCGATCGAGTCTCCCAGCGATCGTAATCCATTGCCTCATGCAACCAAGTATACTTGGTGGTCAAATCGATCAGTAACCGATGGTGGAATCGATAATTGGTCGGTGCTTGACGGGGTAAGTTTGCTAGGGGAATCAGGCTATTGTGCATGGTTTCTTTGGGATAGAACCACATCAAATTTAATTCGTTGGGAATCTCCAAGCCTGGTTTGACACCAGCTTTGAAGTCCATCCGTAGATAGAAATTAACGTGATCTGCTCCATAAAAGATCCGCTGAATCGGACTAGCTTGGTGCATTGTGCCGCTAGCACCACCGATTTCTAGTCGTCCCGCAAAATTCCAATCCTGCTCGTCACCGCTACCATCGATAGCTGGGTTGATAAAGCCCTCTGGACGGTAGGTAGTCCGCCGCTCGTGGGATTCCACAGGTTGACCCAATTCGGGCGGTACAGGCTCATTTAAAGCCTGATACAGAGCAATGAGATGTTCGCGGAAGAGTTGGTCGAACATGGCATCTTGATTGGAAGAATGCCCATACCCAAACCACCAGAACCAATCCGAACCTTCGGCAGCATAGAGGGCTTCCCAGGCTGCGGGGTTAATTTCTTCGGTGGCTTCGGGATGATTTGCCAGCACTTGTCTGGCGGCAGTAAGCAGATCCCAGGCGCGATTTTTGGCAGGATCGCCAATCCAAGTGGTGAGGCTCCCATCTACCCAGGAACCCGTGTGTAAATCGGCAGGAGGGAAGCTGGCTGTAGGCGGGAATTCATCGAGGAATTCTGAGACGGTGACGAGCTTGATACTTTCATCATCACTGAGAGTGCCATAAAGATGTTCGAGGAATGGTTTACCATCGAGGTGGTAATGTTCCCAGCAGTTTTCACCGTCGAGGGCGATCGTTACTAGCCACGGTTTTTCTAGACTGTCACCACCATGCCCTTCTTTGGCAGCCAGCGATCGCGAGATTTCATGCAAATGTCCGACTAAATCCGCCGCTGCTGTCTCTGCTGGCATCCCGCTATAGGTAAAGCCGATCAAATCTGACAACCGATGATCGCGGAATACCATCGACAAGTCGCCATCGGGCGTACTTACTTGATAGGGGCGATATAATAGCTCCGGTTCGAGGACATTGCCCGCACCATCGCGATGGAAATACTGCTTGAGGGTATTCCCCAATACCGACTCATCCGTACAGAGCCACTTAAAACCCTGCTTGGCAACATAAGGCAACATCTCTGGACTTACTGCCTGTTCTGATGGCCACAAGCCACGGGGGACACAGCCAAAGCGATCTTTATACATGTCCCAAGCCTTACCCAGGTGACGCGGGATATCTTCTGCCCACTGAAATCGCTGTTTGGGCAAATCCATATTCGGGATTGCTACCCGTCCGACGTTAGTATCTGCCAATAGTGGCAAAATGGGGTGGGTATATGGTGTCGTCGTTACCTCTAATTGTCCTGATTCTTGCATCTTACGATGCTGAGGGACGATCCGCCGCAGGATCTCTCGCTGCTTGGAATAAATCCGCTGCCGATCGCTTAAAGTAAAGTCTCTGTCTTGCTTCAACCAATGGGCGATCTCTGACTCTTCCCAAAATAACGGATCGAACCAAGCCAGATTATGCCATGCCAACAAGTCCCCATAATCGCGATCGACCCAATGCACTAAACACCACGGTTCGCCATGCTCTAAGCGTTGGTGATACAACTCACTGTAGCGGGGGTGAGGATCGATCAGGGTATGGTGATTGGCATCAAAAAAGTGCCGAATAATAAATTGCTTTTGAGCTTCCTGAAGTTGCTCGGTGGGCATCAATGCCAGTTCCAAATATGGATCGAAGGCTGTCCCCGCAATATAATCTTCCAACTGCAAAATCAGCGATGGGACTAAATTTACCGTCTGATGTAGTTTCGGATATTTTTCTAATAACAAGATCAGATCGAGATAATCTTTCGTCCCATGCAAACGCACCCACGGTAATCGGTACTTACCATCGCGGTACTTGTACAGAGGTTGATGCTGGTGCCAGATAAAGGCGACGTGGAGAGGATGCGGCATAGATGAGTTATGACTTCAGGATTAATGTAAGTACGTGCCAATCGATGCTCCGCTAACATTGGCTGCACCAACGGAGATCGAGGTCTGTAAGGACACACTGTTCGAGCAGATCGTTAAATTTTGACCGATAGTGTGCGATCTTAGCTTACTTCTTTTGGTGAAAGCACGTCTCGATCTATATTTGCCTGGGGATCGCGCTGTTGGTTTACAAGACTTAATTTAGGGGGTAGGGGGTAGAGGGTAGGGAGTAGGGGTAGAGGGGAGGAAAGAACATCTATTATATTTACTGCCTTGGTCTATCCTTCTACGGAGGGCTGTGCCCTCCGCTTTTCCGATCTCTACCCTCTACCCTCTACCCTCTACCCTAATTAATCCGTTTAAGTAAAATTGGCATCAACTTTTTCCCGCCAGGTAAAAGGATTTCCAAGGTGATATTGTCCCGATCGAGGCATTTGTATGGGGACTTGATTGGGGGTAAATCTCGATCGCCAAATAACATAAACAATCGATCGCCACTCAACTTTAAATTATCACCCAAGTTGAGCTTGGGCGATAGTCGCCGGTAATTCTGGGAATTAAATGTCACAGAACTATCCGAATTTACCTGAAATCTAGCGGTAGCACTACCAGATACTCCCAATCCGACTCGATCGATTCTGGCTCCGGTTTCTTTAACTTTTAAAGTATATTTTTGTTCTAGATCGAATGCTTCAAATGAAATTCTCCCATTTTTATTAATGGTAATTTTGGCATAGCCCAACATCTGAGGATCGGTAACATTAGCTTGAGTGAAACCTTTGATTGTGGGCAGCCAATAGCCACTGAGATCGGCAACTTGCCAAGTGCCCACATAACAATATGGTTCGCCCTGTGGTGACGGGGGAATCGGTACATTAGCCGCTAGCACATTCGATAATGTTGGCGGTGGTGGTATCTCTGGCGAAGTAATAATTGGGGTCTTAACCTTAGTCGGCGTTACTGGTGAATGTTTTGGTTTGGAGATAGCGGCAGTCCGATTGACAGCTACCGGGCGTAATACTAGCCGAGACTTCGATCGCCGACTGGAAGCAGTTGCGGTAAAATGATATTGCTGACCGCGATTGAGATTGGTCGTCGTCAAGCAGAGCTGTGACACTTCGCTGACAGCCGGAAAGCTAAATCTGGATTCGATATCCGGACTTCCGTTGGCTTGAGACTTACTACTGACATTGTTGTGAAAAAACTGCAATCCTCTGTTTTTGTCGTAGAGCGCAAACTTGATAATTCCCGTACCACCAGTCTTCACATTGAGGGTAATCCGCGTGTCTGGCTCAACCGATAATCCGTAACAGATTTCGCCATTGGGATTATTCGGCGACGGGGTGAGCGATCCTGTGTATCGCTGTCCCATCGTCATCGGGATGACAGGAGTACCATCTTTGGCAAATGCAGCGATGGGACTGGTAAGTACGAGCAGCGGTAAAATCCGCAGAATGGGTAACTGGGACATATTAGTAGATTAACACTCGGTGGTGAAGCCGCTGAGACCGAAAATTCGATGGCTTGCTCCGGCTGAATTTCACGAGCGAGACATGACATCGCTAATCGATGTTGGCGGTTGCGATAAAGTGGTCTTATAGATACATACTTCCCCATTAAAATCTAAATCGATCATTTAAATAGAAATAAGATCCCAAAATGTAGTTCTGAGGGAGCTTAAATTACATTTTCTTGACAGTGGGCACTAGATAGAGCCTTATAAATATCTATTTCATCCTACTTGTTGTTGGATGCGATCGCTGCCAATGCTTCATCACACCAGGCAACCCACTCTTCCTGATACCGAATGCCGCGCCGAATAACCAGGTGCATATAGAGATCTTTCAACTCTAACGAGTCTAGTCGCTCGACAAAATGTTCGTCGAGTTTTTGGATTTGTTGCAACTTGTCAAGATGCAGTTGTCTGCGTCTGGTAATTTCGCGCGTCATTGCCTCGACTGGCACTAGATGTCCCGCTAGTCCCATCACGCCTAAGTCTTCTCGAATTGGCGCGGGTTCGGTGGGTTTGGTGAGCCAATTGGTTAGTTCTGTCTGTCCGAGATCGGTAATCGAATAGATCTTCTTGTCCAGCCGTCCCGACTGGGGAATCGCCTCATAGGTCACATTACCTTGTTGTTCTAGCTTGCTCAGTTCAGCGTATACCTGCTGTTGACTAGCCTTCCAGAAGCAACTGCCAAACCCTTCAGCAAACTCTTTGGCAACTTCATAGCCGCTGAGGGGTTGCCGAGCCAGGAATGCCAAGATCGTCTGCTTGAGAGCCATAACCAAAAAACTTACTTGACGGAACCAACAAGCTCAGTATACATTAGTTCTTGTACTCAAATACTTGAATACAAGAACTATGGTAAAAATCGATAATCAGCGTAAATCTCCATCGCCGTACTTAGTCGCGATCGCGGGAGTCAGTTTACTAGCCCTTGGTGGGGGAGTTGCGTATCGATCGTTCCTCAGTCGTCCTACTCCTCAAGTAGCCGCTATTCCCAAATCGATTGCAGTCAAAAAGGTATCAGCACTGGGGCGACTGGAGCCAAAAGGAGAGGTGATTCAGGTCTTTGCACCGACAGCTCAAGAGGGTGCTAGAGTCGAATTGCTCAAAATAAGTCATGGTCAACAACTGCGGAAAGGGGATGCGATCGCCATCTTGGATACCTACGCGCGTCGTCAGGCTGCACTGACAGAGGCTCAAGAGAAAGTCAAGGTCGCACAGTTGCAATTGCAGCAAGTCCAATCGGGTGCCAAAACAGGGGATATCCAAGCCCAACGGGAGAAAGTCGGTCAAATCCAGGCAGAACTGACTAAGCAAAGTGCCGCTCAACGTGCCGTGGTAGCAAGGCTCGTTGCCGAACGTGAGACGCAAATTGCCGCTCAAAATGCCGTGGTAGCAAGGAGCATTGCCGAACGCGAGACGCAAATCGCTGCTCAGAATGCCACGATCTCGCGGATTGAAGCGCAAGTAAAGAATGCGGCATTAGAAAATCGCCGCTATCGAGATTTGTATCTCGGTGGAGCTGTCGGAAAATCATCTAGTGATAGCAAGCTGCTGACGCTAGAAACCACCCAGCAGCAAATCCAAGAAGCTCGTGCCAATCTCGATCGGATTAAGCGACCGCAGCAGCAGCAAATCCAAGAAGCTCTGGCCAATCTCGATCGGATTAAGCGATCGCAACAGCAGCAAATCCAAGAAGCCCAGGAAAATTTAGCGGGAATTATTGCTTCCAACCAGAAGCAACTTTCAAGTACAAAAGCGACCTTGAACGCTATTGCCGAAGTGCGACCTGTAGATGTCGCTATAGCCCAAGGGCAAGTGGCGCAAACTCAAGCCAGTGTCGCCAGAGCACAGGCAGATCTAGATGCTGCAATAGTCCGATCGCCGCAAGATGGGCAAGTGCTGAAAATTCATACTCGTGCGGGAGAATTAGTCGGCGCGAACGGCATCATTAGCCTGGGGCAAACTCAGCAAATGGTCGCGGTAGCCGAAGTATATGAGTCAGATGTGAGTCGGATTCGACAGGGACAGTCGGCAACTGCAACGAGCAAGAACAACGCTTTTCCTGACGTGCTACGCGGCAAGGTAGTCGAAGTCGGACTGAGAATCAACAAACAGGATGTATTAAATACCGATCCCGCCGCCCAGTTCGATGCGCGGGTGGTGGAAGTACGAGTTTTACTAG
>JBBRVB010000215.1:0-7218 GCA_038247275.1 Chroococcales cyanobacterium | reverse complement strand
TTGCAGCATCGGTACGACTGCATAAGTTTGGTCGTCGAGTTTGAGCCGCAGAAACATGTCACCGCTGGTTCTACTCGAACGGCTTGCCGTCTGCGACAGCAATCTTCGATTTGGTAATGGGGTACTAACACTCATGGGGTAATGGGTAATGGGTAATGGGTAATGGGTAATGGGTAATGGGTAGCTGTAGGGTGGGCAGTTCCCACCATCGGGGTTTCAGACATCATCTATTTGATAAATAATTGTGTCTACCTACTTACACAAGTCGGCTGAACTTCTTTTGTAGAGCTAAATCCCCAACCCCCACCATTTACCATCAATTTAATTAAATACAGACTTAACGGCTCTGATGATGTCTGCTTGAGAATAGGGCTTAGTCACATAAACATCTACACCCTGCTTTTTCCCCCATAATTTATCCAAATCTTGAGCGCGAGATGTACAGGCAATTACTGGGATATTTTCAGTCTCAGGATTTTTTTTCAATGTTCGACAAAATTCAAACCCGTTCATTCCCTCCATCACCACATCTGTAATCACAACATCTGGTTTTTCTTTATCTACTAGACTCAAACCATCTTTGGCATTATCAGCAGAGATAACTTGATAGCCATTATCTTTTAGATATAGAGTCATCAATTGCATCTCAGAGAGCGTATCTTCAACAACTAAAATCTTAACCATTTGCTTACTTATCCTAGATCTAATCCAACTTAAATTTATTAATTATCAATTTCAAACTATTCGCAAACTAATTATTAACTATTAACTATTAATTATCATTAATTTACTGATGTTCTGACATCAGGTGTCTCGATACCATTTCGATTAATCCAGCTTGGGTAAAAGGCTTGGTCATGTAGTCAGTCGAACCAGCCATCTTGGCTTTAGCTCGATCGATAATGCCCGTGTTCCCCGTTACCATCACAATTGGTGTCTTTTTAAATGCTGGGTGTTTTCGCAGCATCGAACACAGCTTGTAGCCATCGATCGTGGGCATTCCCACATCTAATAAAATGATGTCAGGATTGATGCGGATAATCTTCATCAAGGCTGTCCCCGAATCGACAATCGGAAATACCTTAAAACTATCACCATCCAAAAAGCGATTGATTTCCCGTAAAATAGTTGGACTATCATCCACACAAGCAATCTTGTAAGTCGCTTGTTCGATTAAATCTCCAGTTGACGGCTCTTGTCCGCCAGTTTTATCGGCGACAGCCGCCAATGCTGCGGTGACTGTTTGCGTTTTTTCGTCAAAGCGATCGCGATCGGACCCAGTAATGTAGAGCTTGTGCAGTCGATCGAATGGTGGCTGGGGTGGACGCAAACCAACAATCCGATTATTGATCAATCGATGCAAATTGCTAGCAACCGTTAGTTCATCTTGTTTGAGCAACAAAGACAATTGACGAAAGCTAAATCCAATCAGGATTTTACTCAATTTCGCCTTGACATCTGGCGTGAGTAAGGGATGCTCGACATTCATCAAATAAGGACGTTGATAAGGCGATTGGATAGCTGGCTGCAATGCCTGCCAAGCTTGTAACTCTGTCTGACACTCCTTAGTTACAAACAAAAAGTTACCACTCCACCAAATCGGAAATGCGGTATCGCGAGAGAGCAACTCGCTAGTACCAGAAGTAAGCAACAAATAAGATTGCAATACTTCTTTAGTGATACTCTTGACCAGGGTGCCAGCAGTTTGCTCGGTAATATGCCCTTGGGCGATCGCCCAGCGAATTGCCTGATAATCGAGACTGGGATAAGTAGCCTCCAAATTAGCTTCCTTGAGCTGTTCGCGCAGATCGGTATAAACCTGATTTGCTAACACAACTGGACTCAGCCGGCGGAGATGTTGTTCGAGACGCTCGATCGGTTCGAGCGAATGATTGGCATAAAATAATTTACCTTCATAAAAGTACAGTAACCAAACAATGTCATTGGCAACAATCCGCAAACAACCTTTAGCTTGGGAGGTAGCTAACTGTTCTAATAACTTGATGGGGTTTAATGTTCTTTCGGTATCAGCAACGCTGCTAGAACCCTGATTCATGGCTCGAACTCATAGCTTAGTGGACTTGAAATGTGCAAAGGCAGGGAAATGCCACAATTGAAACTAAATCGCGATTTTTGGCTTCAGCTTGCATTTAGGTGTCGCCGCCAACAGATAGAGCATCGATCGTGGACATCAGTGCATGTCATACTTATGTTTCCCTACTTAAATCCCAAAAACGACATTCGATCTAAAAAGAGGGGATGGGGGGGATGGGTAATGGGTAATGGGTAATGGGTAATGAGTAATGGGTAATGGGTAATGGGTAATGGGTAATGGGTAATGGGTAATGGGTGAGTGTGTGGCTATCTCTTCTACCCTCTACCCTCTACCCTCTACCTTCTACTCTCTACCCTCTACCATCTACCCTCTACCATCTATTCCCCATTAGTAACTTCTGAATCCAAAAGTGGAACTATAGAAGGTATCGACATCAGAGGCACCTATGGCTATATATTCCCCATTAAGATCGCGGCGGTTGGCGGCACAGCAAGTTGAAGCAACTCAACGGCTACTGACATTCGAGCTATGCACTCAGAGCTTTGCAATTCCACTCGATCGAATTCACAAAGTCATGACCCTCAATGCTCCTGGCGATCGAGCTAGCCACAGATTGTACGGAGATCCCCATCAAACGGGAGTTAGTTTGACCACTTATCAAGGCAATGAACTCGTTGTGATCGATGTAGGTCATCGAATTTTTGGCAATGCAGACGTGTTACTACCTACTCAGTCCCAGGCTGACCAAATTACGGCCTCAGTCACTCCGGCTGTAAGATATTTGCTCATCGTACAGCCCGAACCCGATCGATTAGTCGGCGTGCCGATCGATTCACCACCCAGTATCCAATCGATGCCGATTTCAGCATTTAAACCACTCCCGGCGATCTATCAACAACACAGTCAAATCCACTGTGTCAGTGCGATGTCGATCGACTTACCCGATCGGCCATCGATCTTTTTATTAGATGTTGCCGCCTTAGCACGACCCGAGTAACGTCAGAATCTGTAATTGATAACCCGAGATGGCGATTGTTGGGGTAATATTAACATAATGCAATTTTAATCTGGGAAAATCCTTCGCACATCATTTAAATCGGATGTGGACGGTAGTCAATAATGAAGCTCAACCACATAGCTGAAGATTCTAGCTGCTTTGATGTCAAACTAGAGCGAATATTTCCTGAGAGTGCACAACAGTTTAGTCTATTAATTATCGAACTTTAAATGGCAAACCAGACGTGTATTTCGATCGGAATTAATCAATACCAGTTTTTACCACCACTGAGCTATGGAGTGGCTGATGCTGCGGCAATAGAGGATTTTTTTGTAGACGCAGCGGGCTGGCATCAGCAACAATGTTTACTATTGACTGATACATCAGGCGAAACTGCCAATAAATCCACTTATCCCACCCGTGAAAACATCAATCGCTGGCTCAAACAGTGGTCTTGGGAAATCCTCCATCACGGAGATTTGGTCTGGTTCTTCTTCAGTGGTAGTGGGGTGAGTTTTGGGGGTGAAGACTATCTCATCCCGATCGATGGTAAAACCGAAGATCTTGCCAATACTTGCATCTCAATTCGCCAACTCTATCAACAGTTTCACGATATCGGGGTCAATGCTCTAGTCTTTCTCGATGCCAATCACTCGCAGCACTTATCACTAGGTGGTGGGATTGGTGAAGCCACAGCCAGACTCGCTCAGGAATACCAAATCCCGACCTTTTTGTCTTGTCAAAGTCATGAATTTTCCCATGAAGATGCGGGATTGGGGCATGGATTATTTACCACAGCTCTACTCGAAGCCCTCAACTATCATCCCGATCTCAATCTGGAGACGATCGATACCTACCTGACGAGCCGCCTCGCCGAACTGAGCGAACATCACTGGAAACCATTACAAACACCCCTAATGGTGATTCCCAAGGGTGTCTCGGAGTATCGTCCGGTGTTCTCCGCCACTACCCAATCATCGATCTCGGCAACAATCCCGGAAGTTGTCTATACCCCTCCAACTCAACCGCAATTTATTAGCGAGGATACTTATGCACCCTACACACCACCAACCCTGACACTCTCGATGGTTGCGCCCGCACCAGTCGGGACTGGGGCAATCGTCAGAAAAACTCTACCTACCCCGATCCGGCGACAGGTACCCAACTGGGCGAAAGTTAGCTTTCTACTGACAATGCTCGTAGGTGCTGGAGCGGGAATTTTTGTCTTTAACTCTCGGTTTCCGACCGAGCGGCAACCAATGGCTAGACCTGTCGCCAACAGTCTGACTAGTTCGATCTCGGCTGGAGCAATAACGGCGACAGCACTAATACCAGATCTCAATCAAGCACGGCTGTTTATCAAGCCTGGTGATGCCACCTCCCGCTATCAAGCCATCCTCACCGCCCGAAAGATTCAACCTAGTACGGCTGAGGTCAAAGAATCGATCGACCTATGGTCGCAGGAAATCTATCAGATCGCCCAAGGTTATGCCGAAAAACAATACTGGCAAATCGCGATCGATACCGCTCGGATGGTACCCCGCGATGCACCCAACTATAGTGCCGCTCAGGGTGCGATGTTGGAATGGCAAGGTAAGTTGTAGGGGATAGGGGATAGGGGATAGTGAATATTGAATAGTGGATAGTGAATAGTGGATAGTGAATAGTGGATAGTGAATAGTGGATAGTGAATAGTGGATAGACAAGACGCTCGCGTCTTAGATCGGAAGTGCAAAAAATGTATTTCTCTCTATCTAGAGCGGACGCTTGCGTCTCAGCAAGAACGCCCATTAGATATCTTTCTATCCACTATCCACTATCCACTATCCACTACTTCCCAAAAACAATTGATAAGCTGGATTCTGGCGTTCGTCCCAGTAGCGATATGGAGTGCGATCGAGGAATTCTGCCCAGGCGGTCAGATCGGTTGGTGGTACCTCAATCCCGATTAAAATCCGTCCGTAATCGGCACCATGATTGCGGTAGTGAAACAGACTGATATTCCAATCGGGATTCATACTATTGAGGAATTTCATGAGCGCACCAGTGCGTTCGGGAAACTCAAATCGATACAGAAGCTCGTGTTGAGCCACTGGCGAACGTCCACCTACTAGATGACGCAGATGCAGCTTCGCCATCTCATCATCAGTCAGATCGATCGTTTCAAAACCTTCTGCGACCAACTTAGAGATAATCGTCGCGGTATCTGCCCGATTTTGGACTTGAACGCCCACAAAAATATGTGCTTGGGTCGCATTTGCCATCCGGTAGTTAAATTCGGTGAGATTGTGAGTCCCCAAGCAGGTACAGAAACGCCGAAAACTGCCTCTTTCTTCAGGAATAGTCACCGCCAAAATTGCTTCGCGGCGTTCGCCAACTTCCGCTTGCTCGGCGACAAATCGCAGTCGATCGAAATTCATATTTGCACCACAAGCGATCGCGACTAGAGTTTCGCCCTCGATCCCTTCGCGCTCGATATAGGCTTTGGCACCCGCGATCGCCAGCGCACCCGCAGGTTCTAAGATCGATCGAGTGTCCTCAAACACGTCTTTAATTGCCGCACAAATATCATCAGTATCGACCAAGATGACTTCATCAACATACTGCTGACACAAGCGAAATGTCTCTACCCCCACTTCCTTGACCGCCACCCCATCGGCGAATAACCCCACTCGATCGAGTTTAACCCGTTCCCCAGCCGCAAGCGATCGACTCATTGCATCCGCATCGACTGGCTCCACCCCGATAATTTTGATCTCAGGATACAGCCGCTTGACATACGCCGCAATCCCGGCAATCAATCCCCCACCGCCAATCGCCACAAAGATCGCATGGATCGGCTGTTGATACTGGCGCAAGATCTCCATCCCAATCGTCCCCTGTCCGGCAATCACATCAGGATCGTCAAAGGGATGAATAAATGTTAAACCACGCTCTTTACCAAGCTCACAGGCATAAGTATAGGCATCATCATAAGTCTCGCCCCATAAGATTACTTCCGCACCCCCAGCCGCAACCGCATTGACCTTCATCTTGGGGGTTGTTACCGGCATCACGATTGTTGCCGTAGTTCCCAAGTGCTTGGCACCCAGAGCCACCCCTTGAGCGTGATTTCCGGCGGAAGCGGCAATTACCCCCCGCGCCAATAATTCCGGCTGGAGTTTGGCCATCTTGTTATAGGCACCCCGCAGCTTAAATGAGAACACGGGCTGCATATCCTCCCGTTTGAGCAAAATCTGATTTTTCAACCGCTCAGAGAGGATAGAGGCGCGATCTAGTGGTGATTCGATCGCCACATCATAGACAGTCGCAGTGAGGATTTTTTGGAGGTAGTCGGGATCGCTAGACATGACCGGAGCAAGAAGGGATTGGTGTAGATCCAGTCTACAATCCTTCTGCTTGAGTCGATTTGTTTAGCAAAGAAATATCGGCGTTGCTGAATTGGAGTATGAAATAGATAGTGATGGGAGTTAGGAGATGGGAGTTGGGAGCGAAAAGTGCGGTCTTGGGGTTTCCCCAAGTAGAGCACCTTTTCAAGAGAGATGGGAGATGGGAGTTAGAGAAACATCAATCGATCGTTTCATAAGTACCGCTTGTTAGTTAATAGGTACTGGTGCAAGCTGTGGGTATCGCAACTTACCTATCCTTTTGATAAGTTTTCGCGATCGCTGCTGCTCCAAAATCGGCTATGATATTGAAATATATTAGATTACATCCTTTTATTAAATAAAAATTTTGTTAGATGAAATCAGTCATTACTGGTATAAATTCAGATCCCGATCGCATCCTCATTGTTGATGATTCGCCGGAAATCCTCTCAATTACCGAAGCCATTTTAGCCACTGCTGGCTATGAAACGATCGCCTATACCGATGGACTGATCGCGCTGCAAATTATGGAACTACTACCGCCAGATTTGATCGTGCTTGATGTGAATATGCCCCAAATCGATGGGTTCGAGATGACTAAACGGATTCGCAGTAATCCCGCCTGGGAGCTGACTCCAATTTTACTGTTCACCGCACTCGATCGATCTCAAGCGGCTTATGGATTGGAGTGTGGTGCTGACGATCTCCTCAGCAAACCTGTCGCGATCGAGGATCTACTCGGCAAGGTCAGTTTATTACTACATTCTCGTTATCGTCAACAACTACGAGCAGGTTAG
>JBBRVB010000214.1:0-7238 GCA_038247275.1 Chroococcales cyanobacterium | reverse complement strand
TTCAGTCTGTTCATCTTGTCTTTGTCGATGGAGTTAGATCTCGGATTCAGCTTACAAGTAGGCAAACCCTGATTTTGCAGTTCCTTGGCTCTTCTTCTCAACAATATTATTTTTTATCCTAAATAACCTGCTGAATGTAGGTTGTAAATAAAGCTCTCATCAAATTGGGGGCTTTTTTGAATTGCTTTTAGTTTTATCTACCCCTTTTGACTGAAATTGTATTGAAAAATCAAAATTAAAATCCTTCAATATGTAGATAGACAAATGAGCTGATTTTGATTACACATAGCAACTGAAAGCTATGAAACAATGAATTAAATATTAAGATAAATATTTTTAATAGCGATCGCTCGAAAATAATTTACTCACGAAATCCTCACAACTTTGGCTTAATATGAAAGTTAATAAATTCGCATGATAAATTTATCGAATAGTTATTTTGATTGCTGTCTGATACCGAAGCTATTGCAAGCGATCTCTTCGATGCCAGATGGCAACTTAATAGCATAATTTTGATTAGATGACAGCACTAACGACAGGTTTTACAAACTTAGCAAATCGACTGAAACATCATGAGCACGGCAATTGACAACTTCACAAGTCAACTTCATGACAATCTAGAAGCAGTTGAAGATCGGGCGAAATCGCTTAATAAAAGTATCAAATCTGCCACAAAAAAAAATCAAGCTGAGATTCAATCGAAACTCGATGAAGCCAAAGCCAGCCTAGCCGCGAAGAAACAAGAATTCGATGAGTACCGAGCCAAGCTCAAAACGCAATTCGAGGACAAAGAATCTGAAGTAAAATCGAGCGTCGATGAGTGGAAAGCCAGTCGTGAAGTCAAGAAACTCGAACATCGGGCGGACAAGGCTGAGGACTATGCGGCTACATCTTTCTACTTGGCAATGGCAATGATGGAAGAAGCAGAAGAGGCAACCCTAACAGCAATTTGCAACCGGATGGATGCCGAAGCTGCGGCGGGACATCCTAAAAAACACTCTTAGCAGTAATCGGGTAACCGATCGAATATTCAATTTATAGTCGAGGGCACAAAAACATGGCATTTACACATACAATCGTCGCTCATTTTCCTTCCCATACTGAAGCTGAAGCGGTGGTACGGGAGCTGCAATAAGAAGGCTTCGATATGCAAAAACTCTCAATTGTTGGGAAAGATTACCAGACATCCGAACATGTGCAGGGATTTCTAAGCTGGCAAGATACTGCCAAAGCCGGAGCCGCAGGGGGTGGTTATTGGGGTAGCTTCGTCGGTGGTTTATTTGGCATTTTAGCTGGTGCTGGCGTAATCTTTATTCCAGGTATGGCTCCGCTAGTCATTGCTGGCCCGATTACTGGCGTATTGGCAGGGTGGTTGGAAGGCATATTGGTGGGGGGTACTGGTGCTGCCGCGATCGGCGGACTAGCTGGTGCCTTGGGCGGGTTGGGTATTCCCAAAAATGAGGTACTCAAGTACGAAACCAAAATCCAAGCAGGTGAGTTCATCATCCTAGTAACAGGTACCACTGAGGATGTCACTCAGGTGAAGCAGATGCTCGACAAAATCAGTCATGGCATCAGTATGTCGGTAGCAGCATAGGAAATGGTATCTCAAATGTGTAGGGGCAATGTCTTGCCTTGATAAAGCGAGATCTGGCGGAGATCGGATCGATTTGGATCGTGGCTTTTGAGACTGAAAATTACACCAGATGGAGAATGAATATGCCGAAAATCATGGCTGAAGGTAAGACTTTTGACGTTGATACAGGAACTAATCTACGCGAAGCATTGCTTGCTCAAGACATCGATCTTTATAGCGAGGGTGCGAAAGTCTTCAACTGTCACGGGCATGGTATTTGCGGTACCTGCTTGGTTGAAGTTGAGGGTGAAGTTTCCGAACCTACCAAAATGGAAGCGAGCCGGATGGCTTTTCCGCCGCATTCTGCCCACAAAGATCGGCGATTGTCTTGCCAAGTAAAGGTAGTGGGAGATGTGCGCGTCACCCGATTTGATGGCTATTTTGGTGAAGGAGCAGCAGCCATCTGGACACCCGACAAGGGACTGCTGGCAGCCCAGGGGTGATGTAGCTACGACAAAGTTTGATGGCTATTTTAGCCATCAAAAGAGGTGTTCTGGACACCCGATCGGCGGAAATTGAAACCCTTCAATCACACCGGATACCGATTTTATTCATTAGGAGTACACGGCCATGACAACTTAGTCAAAAACGGCACAGTGACATTTCAATTAACGTCAATACCACTGTTATTTATTAATTTCGAGGATTTTTAAGATGAAATATATTTCGACATTGCTATCTCACCTACGTCCCATGCAGATGTTTATGTCTATCTTACTTACTGCGGTGATGGTTTTTGCCAGCGGCTGTACAGGAGCATCAGCTAAGGATACATCAGCAAAAACAGTCCAGATCGAGAATATTAAACGTGGCTACCCACCAGTTGCCAAGAGCGATTCGACCAAAGGGACAGTCCAGCTAGACAAGATCGAACAGAATACCGAAAAAGCACTTGATGCTCCAGCAACATCGCTGAAAACGATTGAAAAACGCTCTAAGGGCGGACTTAATGAAGTCCAAGGTGCTGCCGATCGAAATAAAATGAGAAATCCTAACAACTCTAAGTAAATACCCCGATCGTTTGACAGCTAATGTTTTAAGAGAAAATCAATGAATAGTTTATCTTTCGAGAAGCAACTTACTCATTCAATCTTTTGCCAACAAATACAAGGTATTGAAATCGAAAATGCTAAACAATTACTGGTCGATCTACATTTAGTTTACCTATGGCAACAATCTGTGTTTACCGCTCTGATTGTGCCAGATACTTTCAACGACATGAACTAGTCAGAGACTACCAACCACACCGATAACGACAGGAGTTATATGTTAAATACAATTGAACTAACTAAATCTGTTCCGCAGGAACGATGGGGTGAATTTTTCGACCAGTTTTCTGATGGTAATCGGGGACGACATATTTCCATTGAAATCATCAATCCACAACTCGGTGATGAAGAATTGATTCAGAATGCACCCTTGATGGCGATGATTTACGATCGACCTGGCAAGGGCAACGATTTGGTAATTGAAGTAGGTAAAGATACTGTAACTTATGCTCATACTGTCGATTCACCAACTGAAGTCTTAACCGGACAAAGTGAAAGTGGGCGGATGCTGGCAATTTGGATTAGTGATGCTACTGGGACAAAAACATTAGTTAAGTTACAACCAGTCGAACCATAGCATCACCTTTGAACTTACACATCACGAATTCACTAACAATCGGGCAAATAAAAATGGCAACCTCAGATCGCACAATTCTTGTGACTGGTGCAACTGGACATCAAGGTGGCGCAGTGGCTCATCATCTTTTAAAACGCGGAAAATTCCAGGTTCGTGCCTTCGTGCGCGACGAACATAAGCACTCGGCAATTGCTCTCAAACGATCGGGTGCAGAACTTTTTGTCGGCGATCTCAACGATCGCGCGTCACTCGAACACGCCCTCCAAGGTGTTTATGGCGTTTTTTCGATGCAGGGACTCAATGATGGCATCGAAGCTGAAATCCGAGAGGGCAAGGCTCTCGTAGATGTTGCTAAAGCCTTGGGGATTGGGCATTTTGTCTACAGTTCGGTGGGGAGCGCGGAACGCAAAACTGGCGTACCGCATTTCGATAGCAAGTTTCAAATCGAAGAATATGTCCGCGCTAGTGGTTTACCGTACACGATTTTGCGTCCGGTGTTCTTCCTGTTCAACTATGACGGGATGCGATCGATGGTTGAAACTGGAACGCTGTCCCAACCACTCAGTCCCGATACCAAATTGCAACAACTGTCCGAAGAAGATTATGGCGAAATGGTCGCAGAGGTATTCGAGCGTCCCAAAGATTTTGCCAATCGCGCACTCGAAGTCACCAGCGTAGAGATGACGATGCCAGAAGTTGCGGCGACATTTAGTCGCGTTTTAGGAAAAAATGTCGCCTACCAACAAATTCCGTTTGAAGCATTCGAGCAGCAAGCTGGGGCGGAAATGACCACGATGTATCGCTGGTTTGAGAACGTCGGTTACGGCGCAGATTTGGCCCAGTTGAAACGTGATTTCCCCGCACCGACTAACTTTGAATCCTATTTGCGCGAGCATGACTGGATCGAACAAGCCGCTTGAGTCGCTGGTGTAGCCTCTCGCTTGCGAGAATCGAACGTGAATTACACAAATGCAACCAAAAATATAACAGGAGACATTTGGCGGAGTCCGATTGGCAATACAGTAGATTTAAAGTTCGATCTGTTTGCGAGTTTGGCAGAGCGTGAGGTATTCGGACTGCGGTGCCAGATTACGCCGATCGATTGGGATCGGCCCTGCTACTCGCGGTGGAGCTGCAAATATCATCCTACCAAACTTGATTGGCGTTCAATCGTTGGCGTAGCCTCGCCTCTGGCGAATCGATCTCCAGAGCCAATTAGTCACGAATCCCTAACGCACAACAGTTGAAGACTGTAATTGAGAGCAACGATCGAGATAACAAAACCATAAATACTCAATGATGGGATTAATTTCTAGCTTTGTCGTGCGGCATTTTCCCGATCGTTAGGAATTTTAGATCCTAGATAAAACTGCCCAGCAACTCACGCCAGAAGAAGCTTATTTACATCTCAAACAATTGGTCGATTACCTCCAGTAGGCTACACCAACGATCGGCATCACTACCATAGTTCGCAAATTAGTGGATATTATTCACATTGCTGACGATCCGAATCGCTACGTTGATTTTGCTTCTTTTTATCATGTAGTATTACTCTGAAATTTGAATTTTCTCAACTCATTCGATCGGAAAAAAATCGATAATTACATAAAAACTAGGGGAATAAAATGATTAATATTTTAGATAAAACCGATCCAAGAATTAAAGCTGATGTGCTATCCGAACTCAAATACGATCCCAGTCTCAAAGTCACAGAAATTGGTGTATTAGTCACAGATGGTATCGTCACCATCAATGGTTTTACCACCAGTTTTGGTGAGAAATCAGCAGCCGTCAACATTGATATTGAGGTTTAATTATGACTCACGATCGACAGGATGATACCAACATCGAACGGCGACAAGAACTCCAACACGACGAAGAAGCTTTCCGACTTCGCCAAGAGGAGAAACGTCTACGCACCGCTCGATTAAATACTCCCTTTATTTGGATACTTAATACTATTTTCTGGCTGGTAGGCACACTAGAGATATTACTAGGTATCAGGTTCTTACTACGGTTGTTTGGGGCTAACCCTCAAAATGAATTCGCTCGATTAATTAATAATTTATCCGCGCCTTTTATCGCTCCATTTTCAACCTTATTTATCAGTCCTACTTTTGGTGATGGGGCATATATATTGGATGTCAATATTGCGATCTCAGTTGTTGCCTACGCTCTCTTGAGTTATCTGGCTGCTTCACTGGTGAGATTTATCTTTTATCACGAATCATAAATTAATCCCAGATTTATTAAATCAATAGGAGCGTAAAGATGTCAAATATTATAACTGAAATAAAGACTTTAGATCGAACATTAACAATTTCTGCCCAACCGATCGAGGCTCAAACGCTACCAACTTTAATTTTAGGTGGTGGCTTTACCGGATTATTCACAGCGTTACATCTGAGCCATCAACATTATCAAACACCCACAATTCTGATCGATCGAGGTTCAAGATTTATCTTCAAGCCGCTACTATCTGAGTTTCTTAGTGGCGAGACGAAAACTCAATATATCTGCCCCTGCTACGATAATCTTTTGGATAAAAGTGGCATTGAATTCATTCAGGACACAATTCAATCCATTGACTTACAACAGCGGCAGGTTCAATTAGCCTCTGGACTGGATTACAACTATGGTAATTTAGTGTTGGCTCTTGATAGCGTAGCCGCTTATTTCGATGTGGAAGGAGCAGCAGAATACACCTTTCCATTTTGCACCACTGAAGATGCCGTCGTTTTAGCTAAACATTTACGGGATTGTTTGCAACGCGCCACCCAAACCCCGAAACCACAACAACAAGCCTTATTAACCGTAGTAATTATGGGTGCTGGTTGTACTGGTGTCGAGCTAGCCGCAACTCTGGCAGATTTATTACCCAATTGGTACGCCGCTTTAGGCAGTAATGTGGCAGATATTCGAGTAATCATAATTCAACGGGGAACAGAAATTCTCAAAGGTAATAGTGACAGCCTCCGCCAAACTGCTCAAACTGCATTGCGCGAACGGAAGGTACCAATTGAGGTGTTGCTAGAAACTGAGGTGATAGCGGTGCGTCGAAACACGGTTGTGCTGAAGCGAAATAACCAAATTGAGCAGCTTTCAGCCGCAACGATTATTTGGGCAACGGGAAGTGAGATCGATCCGCTCATTTCTACACTATCAATTCCTGAAGCAAATCGCGATCGACAGGGACGACTCAAACTAACAAACAACCTGCAACTAATCGATTTCCCAGAAGTGTTTGCAGGTGGAGATTGTACGGTAATGGAGCAGCCTTTGCCTGCTACTGCTCAAGTAGCATATCAGCAAGGAGCCGCGATTGCCCATAATTTGCAAGTACTTGCTGAAGGTCATTCACTCCTTCCGGTTGAAATTGGGTTGCGGGGAAATCTGATCGAGCTGGGGTTGGATGAAAGTGTCGCGGATCTTTTCGACAGTTATCAAGTCAAAGGTCATCTGGGACATTTAATTCATCAAGCCGCCTATGTTGATTTGTTACCCACTCCCACCCGCCACTCCAACGGAACTGTTGAATAGCTACCCGATTAGCTATTGCACTGCGTCGCTGTCTTGTCTCACCTTTTTTGACGGAGAAATAACCAAAGGTGAGCCGTTGCTTGGGTTGCTTGCATCGCCCTAGGAACAAAGGCGGCACCATACGGTGGTACAGGCAAGTAGAGCACCTTTCCAAGATAGGCGGTTGCAACACTAGCGACTGCTGGTTGCAACGCACGCACTCCGGCGTTGGCGAAGCCTGCCGTAGGCACAGACGTATCGAAGATGGAGGCCGTCTATCGACACGTCTCACTTCATAACTCCTACGGAGCGGCTACGCCAACGCCGGAGTGCAAAGGTTCCATCCGCGATTTCAATCGTGCGGAATGTGGATGAGAAAGACTTATTCTCGCTTTTCCACAACTATCGTCAGATGAGCAACCATCGCCCCAATCGATCCCACCGCAGCTAGAATCGG
>JBBRVB010000213.1:0-7238 GCA_038247275.1 Chroococcales cyanobacterium | reverse complement strand
ACGGCTGTCGCCAGAGATTTGATTAAATCTTATCGTCAATTACCACAGCATCTTTACCAGATTCAAAGTAAATTTCGCGATGAAATTCGCCCTCGGTTTGGATTGATGCGCGGACGGGAATTTATCATGAAGGATGGTTATTCTTTTCATGCAGATGCCGCAAGTCTCAAGGAAACTTATGATGATATGCACGATGCTTACTGCAAGATCCTAACGCGCTGTGGGTTGAATTTTCGGTCTGTAGATGCGGACTCTGGCGCGATCGGGGGATCTGGTTCGCAGGAGTTTATGGTGCTGGCGGCTGCGGGTGAGGATGATGTGATGTACACGGCAGATGGTAAGTATGCCGCCAACGTCGAGAAGGCGGTTTCACTAGCTTCCGAGGCGATCTCGTCAACTTTTACTAGTTGTGAAATTAAGGATACACCGAATACAAATTCGATTAATAAGCTAGTCAAATTCTTACAATGTGACCCGACCTCGATCGTCAAAAATGTGCTTCAGCAAGCAGTATTTGATAACGGTAAGACGGTTTTAGTATTAATTAGTATTCGGAGCGATCGCGAGGTTAATCAAGTAAAATTAACTAATGAACTGGTCAAGTTAGCTCCTAATTATGGCGCAAAAACAATTATCGCCCTAGAAGTACCCGATGGAGTCGCGATCGATAAGTGGGCAGCCAAACCCCTACCATTGGGTTATATCGCCCCCGATCTGAGCGATGAGTATATTAATGCTAGTCCAAATGTCCATCCCCAATTTTTACGGATTGTCGATACTACGGCTGCTAGCTTGACCAACTTTATCACGGGCGCAAATGAGTCGGGAAAACACGTCGTCGGTGCCAACTGGAATACTAATTTCCCACTTCCGGCGGTAAATGTCGATGTTCAAAAAGCCTTAGTCGGAGATCGCGCCATTCACGATCCGACTCAAGTATTAGAGACAGCACGCGGTATCGAAGTTGGACATATTTTTCAATTGGGAACTAAGTATTCCGAGGCGATGGGTGCGACCTTTACCAACGAACAGGGTGAAGAGCAGGCACTAGTGATGGGTTGCTATGGTGTGGGTGTATCCCGATTGGCGCAAGCAGCCGTTGAGCAATCCTACGATAAAGATGGCATTATTTGGCCGATCGCGATCGCTCCGTATCATGCGATTATCTGTGTGCCCAACATTAGCGATCCCCAGCAAATGGAGGTCGCCGAACGCCTCTACACTGAGTTAAATCAGATGGGGGTCGAAATTATCCTCGACGATCGCGACGAGCGGGCTGGGGTCAAATTCAAAGACGCTGACTTGATCGGCATCCCCTTCCGGATCGTCACTGGTCGATCGCTTAAAGATGGTAAAGTAGAAGTAGTTAACCGTGCTACGAAACAATCTCAGGATATTGCCGTCGAGAGTGTTGGTACGACCATTAAGACGTGGATAGTGGATAGTGAATAGTGAGTTTGGACGCAAGCGTCCTTCTCTTTCCACACATTCCCATTCCCTTGCTCATTTACTATCCACTATCCACTATCCACTATTCACTAAATGGAACTAATCACCATCCTCTTGTCCGGTATCACCGCCTTATTTTCACTGACTGGGGTAGTGGTCGATAAAAATGTTGAAGCAGCGTTTTTATCGCAGCTAGATCGTGCCGAGCAATTGCAAGTGCGGACTGATAATGCGCCAGTTCACCAGATTATCAATGGCAAAATTAATAAACTGCGGGTTGCTGGGCGCGGATTGTGGGTGAGTAAGGATCTGCGGATCGATACGCTAGAAATTGAAACCGATCCGATTGCGGTGGATCTCAAGGCAATTCAAGCAGACGGTCAGAGTCCACGTTCTTCATCACTTCAGCAGCCAATTCAGGCGGCGTTGAAGTTGAAATTTAATGAGGAAGATCTCAATAATTTCTTGAAGTCTCCTGATGCGGTCGCTAGACTTCAGAAAATGACTACTAGTACTCTCGGTGCTGCGGCTGGCTCGCTTAATAAGGATTACCAAATTACCAACCCTCGGGTGAAGTTTCTTGGTAACAATCGCGTGGGGATTCAAGCTCAATTACAAGATCCTGATTCTAACGAAAAACTAGATGTCAATCTCGAAACTGGTGTCAGTGTCATCGGCGGTCGCAAATTCCAACTGGTCGCACCCACAGCGATGGTCGGGCAAACTCCCGTGCCAGAATTTCTGTTAGCTGGCTTAACTGCCGGAATTAGCGATCGATTGAATGTAGATATGTTTGAGCAAGGCGGCTTGAGTGCCCGCATTCTCCAGTTCAAAGTCAATCCTCAACAGTTGGAAGTAGCAGCTTTTGTCCGATTGGCGGGGCGCAAAGAGTAATGTAACGCTCTTGATGTGAGATCTAGTGACTCGATCGATATTTTAGATCGCCGAATTCCAATTCTACCAGTTAAACTAGGAATGCATCGACAAGAATAGCGAAAGTGCTGGCTTGGCAGATCGATCGACAGCAAACACTTACCAGTTACTAGTTATTAGGTATCGGTCGGCTGGCTTAGGTCAAACATATCTGACACCATTTCCAATAACTCCTCACTGTCTAATGGTTTTAACGATTTATAGGAATTTTTAATTATGGAAAACCAAAAATCTATATCTAAAAGCGTCGTCGTCACGATCTCCGCACTCACTTTAGCTGCAACTGCTATTGGTGGTGGATTAGCGTGGTTTACGACTCAAAACAACCGTCCCCAGGCAAATACACCAAGCACAATTAATTCGCCAAATCCCACTACGGTAGATCCGGCTCAGGTAAATCCACAGCCAGCAGCTCAGATGCCGACTGCGCCTAACCCGACGGTGCTCCCCACCACTCCGTCTACAGTCCCTGGTAGCGGTGAAACTACCATCCAGCCGATAACACCAAATATCACTCAAAAGTCAGATAATACAGTGAAAATCTGGCGGCTTGATGATGATGGCAAAAAAACAATTTTAGTCCCCCAGGATCGCCAGGACTCAGAGCCGAGTACCAAAGATCCACAGACACAAGTAAACAGATCGATGTCATCGCTGCTAGCCTCAGCCGGAAAACCAGACGGTAAACTGACTTCGACAATTCCCGTAGGTACCAAACTACTGAGTGCCACAATTAAATCAGATGGCATTCATGTCGATCTCTCCAAAGAGTTTACCCAAGGATTTGGGGCGACTTCGATGATTGGGCGATTGGGACAAG
The DNA here is from genome assembly GCA_038247275.1 of Chroococcales cyanobacterium. Lineage (GTDB taxonomy): Bacteria > Cyanobacteriota > Cyanobacteriia > Cyanobacteriales > Chamaesiphonaceae > Chamaesiphon. Next base: position 4,036 of record JBBRVB010000213.1, on the reverse strand, counting down.
TAGTCTACACCGCCACCGCTCAAAATCCTGATGCACCCGTATGGATTAGTGTTGAGGGCAAGCCGTTGGAAGTACTCGGCGATGTCGGTGTAGAAATCAGACAACCGATTACTCGTCAAACTTACGACCAGGATTTCCCGATTAATCCAGGTACATCCACAACCCCTTAATCCTCAACTAAAGTATCCTAATTAGGATTGATATACATTAGTGGTTGCCCGAATTCGATCGGTTGACCATTTTCAACTAATACTTCCATGACCTGTCCGACCACTTCAGCTTCGATCTCGTTCATCAGCTTCATTGCTTCGATGATACAGACAGTTTGCCCGACGCGAATCCGATCGCCGATCGAGGCAAATGCTGGTTCGTCTGGGGCTGGCGAACGGTAAAATGTGCCCACCATTGGCGATTTGACGGCTACCCACTTAGTATCGATCGTGTTTGACTCAATCGGGTGTGATGGGGCTTCATGTGTGGGTAATGCGATTACCTGAGTACTAATATCGGCGAACGTCGTCGAGATCGAACCATTTGTTGACTGAGAATGCCCTTTGCTGACTGTTAGTTCAAAGTCGGCATTTTTGAGAGTTAATTCTGTAATATTATTAGCGGCGATCGCGGCTAATAGTTCGCTAAGTTCTTTAAAATCGATTGTCATATTCAGTGTTGCAGTAGCTACTAATTATTAGTAATAAAGTCAATATATCCAGGATTTAGAGAATTTAAATATACTATAAAATTCATGATTAAAATCTGACTCAACCGGCTCTTGAGAACCTCAATATTGAGATCGATCGTCGATGAGATACATCTAGGTTAACCGATCGAGTTGGTGGATCGATCGCCTAGTTAGGTTAAGTACATTTTAGCCGAGCGATCGATTGACTAACACTGGCTCACACAGAGTTTGTTTCCAGATGATGAGGTACTCGGCTCGATCTCGTGTGACCTCAAGCCGAGAGTACCTTTAAGATTAATCTAGGGCGATCTAGTTGCACGGATTTAGCATTCCGATCCCCTCGATCGAACATCGCGACCAGTCTAGCTCTCACGGCCAACATATTGGTCTGTACGAGTGTCGATTTTGATTTTTTCACCGATGCTAATAAACAATGGTACCGTGACTTGTGCCCCAGTCTCGACGATCGCCGGTTTACTACCACCGGTGGCTGTATCACCTTTCATCCCTGGATCGGTATCGGTAACTACCAATACTACGGTGTTGGGAAGTTCCACTTCCATGATTTGTTCGCCCCAACGGACGATACTCACTTCCATCCCTTCTTTGAGATACTTGACATTAGACCCGATTTGGGTGGGAGTGAGGTTGGATTCTTCAAAAGATTCCATGTCCATAAATACGAATTGATCGCCATCCTTATAGGTATGCTGCATTTTGATCTTTTCGAGGGTAGCTTGGGGCACGGTTTCTCCCGCGCGGAATGTTTCTTCCACTACACTACCAGTCTGAACATTTTTGAGCTTGGTTCTGACAAAAGCCGAACCTTTCCCAGGTTTCACATGGAGAGATTCGACGATCTTCCATACGCCGCTCTTCCACTCAATGGATACACCAGGTCTAAAATCGTTACTGGAAATCATGAATATTTCTATTGTTGCACAGAACTGTTGGCACCTTATTTTATCAGTCTTCGGGACTCTGAGGCTATTTTCAGCTCATTAGATCTTACATGCAGACATCACTATCTCAATCGCTCATCCGATTACTAACCGCCCACTTCCAGTTATATTTACAACAGTAAATATTTAAGGCACTGGAAATAGACGGTTAAATTTACCTAAATCAAGATTAATTAATGATGTTTCTTGGGTATTTCTCCTTCAAAAGGTTGCCCTCCAGTCGCTGGATATCGATCTCGATCGAGTCCAAATATTCGGGAAGCGGCATCGGCAAAATAACCGATGAAACGTTCTAGCATGGTGGCAATTCGCATAACTCTAGCCCCTGCGTAAATGTGGATTGATGATTCAATCTTTGATACCTTTAATTATAAGGTGCCCGATCGATCGACCCGATGAATGTAATAGATATTTAACGATTCTAAACTTTCACCGATGGATAATAACCTTTGATTTCTCGATTGTAAAAGCTACCAATTGAATCAGTTGATTGCAGATCTTCCCAAACTTCTGGTGCTACTGCTGAATATTGGTAAACCGCGCCACTATTGAACTCAATCTGCAAGATCTCGCGATCGTAATCGTAGCCGACTTGTGCCGCCATCGCAGAACAGGCTGGTAACATCTCAATCGATTCGCTTGGCTCAATAGCCGCCGCAGATGCAATAATTCGATCTAGCAGTTGCAATCCTTCATAAGCCGCTAGTGGAGCTGGGATTTCAATATATTCAAGCTCATGTTCACGCTCGATGATGAGCTTGAGTCCATCATCGTCGTGAGCGATCGCTTTTAAGCTGCTTAAATCGATTTTACTTAGCTTCATCAGATTTTTTGCTCCTTCTAGCAGTGAGATCGGTAGTTATTTTCAATAATTATATAGTACTATTATACCATAAATATAACTCGATCGACAATCGAGCTGTATTTTTACGTATTAAGGCTGAGTGGAGGGGGTTTAATGCAGATGTCTGGCGCATTGTGGCGCATTCACATTGGGCAGCAGGCAGCGAGTAGTAAAATAGAATTACTTCATGGCTGTGCCGACTTCTGACAGACTTCAACCCCAAACTTGCCAATCAGTAATTAACATTAATTACTCTCGATCGCGATTCGGACATTTTCACCTTCAGCACTCACCTTATCCTCACACCTTTTCCATGACCGACAGGACTCCTGACTTGACTGGTATTCGCACAAACCATCAGATCCGCAACGCCGATTATCGTCAGCTCGATCGTACCAAGCTGTCCCCGATGTATCAACATTATGTGGAGGTGAAGGAACAGTATCCACACGCCTTGTTACTGTATCGGTGTGGGGACTTCTTTGAAACCTTCTTTCAGGATGCAATTACGATCGCGCGGGAACTGGAACTGGTACTGACGAGTAAAGAAGGTGGTAAAGAAATCGGGCGCGTCCCGATGACAGGCGTACCGCATCATGCAGTCGATCGCTATTGTGCGATTTTAGTCGAAAAAGGTTACGCGATCGCCATGTGCGACCAGATGGAAACCGCTGCCGAAGCCGCAGGTAGTTTAGTCAAGCGGGAAGTCGTGCGGGTGCTGACTCCAGGCACGATTCAGGAAGAAGAAATGCTCCAAGCACGGCGGAATAACTTTCTGGCGGCGATCGTCCTTGTCGGCGATAATTGGGGACTGGCGTATACCGATATCTCTACAGGCGAATTTCTGACTACTCAGGGCACCGATTTAGAAGTCCTCACCCAAGAGTTAATGCGGCTGCAACCGCCAGAGATTCTCATTCCTATTGCCGCCCCAGATCTCAATCGCTTGCTACGTCCGGGTGAAACCTCCGACTTACTCCCGACCAATTTGCCCAATTGCTTCTGTTATGCCATGCGTCCCCTGGCACCATTTACGCTCCCAGAAGCCAAGCAACGGCTGATGGATACCTTCAAAATGCGATCGCTAGAATCTTTGGGGTGTGCGCCATTTCCGCTAGCTGTACGGGCGGCTGGCGGCTTATTAGAATATCTCGAAGCCACTCAAAAAGGGAATCCCGTCACTCTGCAACCCTTACGGACTTATTCCCTCGGCGATTATCTAGTATTCGATCGTCAGTCTTGCCGCAACCTCGAAATTACTCAAACCGTGCGGGATGGCTACTTTCAAGGATCTCTGCTCTGGGCATTAGATAAAACCTGTACCGCGATGGGTGGACGCGCCTTACGCCGCTGGCTCTTGCAACCATTACTCGATATCACCTCGATTAATAAACGCCAAGATACCATTCAAGAACTAGTCGAACACACCTTCCTGCGGCAAGATCTCCAACAACTACTCAAACAGATCTACGATATCGAACGCCTATCGGGAAAAGCTGCATCGGGACGCGCCAACGCCCGCGATTTAGTCGCCCTCGCCGACTCCTT
>JBBRVB010000212.1:0-7239 GCA_038247275.1 Chroococcales cyanobacterium | reverse complement strand
GTGAATCGATGCAACCCTACTCTGCTGGAAATCTATTCGTTGAGACTCCGTATTAGAATTCTAGCCAACTTTCATAGCTATCGATCTCTTCACAATTGAGATATTAGGAGGGTATGATGCATGGCTGCGAGAAAGTCCCACTTTGAGCGAGTAGTGCTGCACCATACGCCGCTTCTTGATGTGTAGAAATAGATATCGGTACTGGTAGATATTGCTGACGAATTTTTGTCCAGGTGGGGTTGGTTGCGCCGCCGCCAGCAGTGTAGATAGCTGTGAGTGGCGTGGCTCCCAATTGGGCTAGTAGCTCATAGCCACGCGCTTCAATTTTAGCGATTCCGACGAGCAATCCATGTAAAAAATCTACCGGACGATCTGGGCGAGGAATTAGTCGTGGTGCTAAATTGGGATCGTTAATTGGGAAGCGATCGCCAGGTGTTAATAAGGGATAATAATCGAGCAGGGTGGGTAGATTTGGATCGATTTCCCGGCTCAAGTCAACTAACTCGGTGTCGGTGAAAAAATGTCGCAACACTGCACCGCCGGTATTTGAAGCACCACCCACCAACCAAAGATCGCCCAAACGGTGGCTGTAAATCCCATAACGAGGATCGTCAACTCGCGTCTGTGAGAGTAACTTGATAACCAATGTCGAACCCAATGATGTGACTGCGACTCCTGGTGTATTCACTTCACTCGCCAGAAATGCCGCAATGCTATCAGTAGTACCAGCACACACGATACATTCAGCCGCCAAACCTAATTCTCGGGCGACTAATGGTAACACCGTACCGATTGGGGTACCTGGCTGCAATACCTGTGGCAAGAATGGGCGGTAAGGGTGGTATTCGAGCCAATCGGGATAATCCAAGGATTGGACATCGTAGCCTAGTTTGAGGGCATTGTGATAGTCGCTGATACCCAGTTTGCCGTGGAGATGATAAGCCAGCCAGTCTGCTTGATGGAGAAAATAATATTTTTGTCCAAGATCTGGATCTGGGAAATTGGGTTGATGTGCCATCCAGCATAATTTGGCGAGACTGGAAGTAGCACTGAGTACTGGATGTCCGATCGGAACGATCGATTTCAACTTCTCTAAGACTATTTTGGCGCGATCGTCATAGTATAAAATGGGTTCACCGATGAGTTGACCGCGATCGTTACACAATAATACTGTTGAAGAAGTACCATCGATCGCCATGCTGCCGATCCGTACTCTGATGTCCGCTGGAATTGCCCGAATCAGCTCAAACAGGGTTTCTCGCCAAGATGTTGACATTAATCTAGTTCCCCACCACAGCACGTTACGATCGGTGTCAATCGCGACTAATCTCGCGCCAGATGTGCCAAAATCTATGCCGATAGCAACTGTCATATTTTTATTTTGTATCCAGAGTTACATGTTTAGCTGGTCTAACAATGATACAAAATGTCAAGTTGGTGCAGCTAAAAAGAGTATAAACACACACATTACCGGAGTAACTGAAATTGAAAAAGATCGTCGCAATCATTCGCCCTTTCAAACTAGATGAAGTAAAAATTGCCCTCGTCAATGCTGGCGTTGTCGGCATGACTGTCTCTGAAGTGAGGGGATTTGGCAGACAAAAGGGCCAAACCGAACGCTATCGCGGCTCGGAATACACTGTAGAATTTCTCCAGAAGCTTAAAGTCGAAGTCGTCATCGAAGATGGTCAAGTTGACATGGTAGTTGATAAGATTATCGCTGCTGCTCGGACTGGCGAAATCGGCGATGGCAAAATTTTTGTCAGTCCCATCGAACAAGTGGTCCGAATTCGGACTGGTGAGAAAAATGTCGAAGCCGTCTAATCTTGAGACAACATCACTCTAATCTAATAACTTAAACAGCTAGCCGAGGTTTCATCCTTGGCTTTTTAGTTACATCACCTATCACCTATCCACTATCCACTATCCATGCTCGATTTAGATGTATCTTGGGATGAATACCACCAATCGATCGAGTCTTTAGCCGATCGCATTTTTCAATCTGATTATGAATTCAACCAGATTGTATGTTTGGCTAGAGGTGGATTACGAGTAGGCGATATTTTGTCGCGGATATTCAATCGACCTTTAGCAATTTTAGCAGCTAGTTCTTATAGTGGTGATGGCAATCGTCAACGCGGAAAATTAGCGATTGCTAGCCAGATTACCATGACAACCGAGCAGTTGGGCGATCGGATCTTATTAGTTGACGATCTGGTCGATTCGGGTGTGACATTGGAGCAGACAACGATTTGGTTACACGATTTGTATCAAATTCAGGAACTTAAAACAGCCGTGATTTGGTACAAAGCTTGCTCGGTTTATATTCCTGATTATTACGTTAGTCATCTCCCTCATAATCCCTGGATTCACCAACCATTCGAGAAGTATGATAACTACAAACTATCGACAGCCGAGCGTAATTGCCCATGATTTTGGGCGAGGATTGCTTCGGCTTGCGATCGATCGATTTTCGTCCAGTGCATTAGTAAAGCAACCTTAACCGATTTACCACTAGCTGCCAATAATTCCTGCGCCGCGTCGCGTTCTAATTGCGTTAAATCTTGAATCATCTGCAACGCGCGATCGAGTAGTTTGGTATTGGTAACGGCAACATCGACCATCCGATTGCCATATACTTTGCCCAACTTTACCATTGCGCCAGTTGAGAGAATATTCAAAGCCATCTTAGTTACAGTGCCTGATTTTAGCCGTGTAGACCCCGATAAAATTTCGGCTCCTACAGGTAACCTAATGTCGATATCCGCGATGCTAGCAACTTGATTTGCGGGCACACAGGCGATGAATACCGTCTTGGCTCCGCGTTGTTTGGCAGACTCGATCGCGCCGTGGACGTAGGGGGTGGTGCCACCGGCGGTAATTCCCACTACCACGTCATGTTCCCCGACATTGCGCTCTACCATCGCCGCAGCCCCATCGCTGGCGATATCTTCTAAGCCTTCGGAACTTTTAATGAGGGCACCTGCGCCGCCGGCGAGAATGCCTTGTACTAGTTCTGGTGGGGTACAAAATGTGGGCGGACACTCTGCGGCATCGAGGACTCCCAATCGTCCGCTGGTGCCAGCTCCGATGTAGAATAAGCGTCCGCCTTGACGGAGGGCATTGGCAATTGTATCGATCGCGTGGGCTAGTTCTGTTCTAGCACTGGCGATCGCGTGGAGGGTGTTTGCATCTTCGCGATTGAATAAGTCTACTAGTTCTAGGGTGCTGAGTCGGTCGAGGTTGGCACTATTGATATTTACTTGTTCTGTTAATAAGTGTCCGCGCGTACTGAGGTTTTCGATCGTCATAATTAGGGTTATTTCTGGTGGTTTTTAGCTGAAAATGGTTTGCATTCAACTATTATTTGTACTGAGCATATCGGTAGACGATATATACTAGTGGGCTGCGAGTTTTTCTGGTGGGGGCAGAACCCGGATCTGGGGGTTCCGACCCCCAGCCCCCCCGTTGAGAGGGGGAACGCCCCCTCTCAAACTCTCCGCGTAAGGTTCGATTTGTGTGAAGCGTAGTGCAGCATTCACTTTATATTAGATTTTAGTTGGATATTTTCAGACTAGAGTTAATCGGAAATTTGTCTCCATCTAGAAAGCATCATCTAATTTGTGAGATCTATTATGATGAAACAGATTTTCTAAATCTTGTAGCAGCTTACTGTAACAGGGGTAAATTGATATTGTTATGAATTAGTTGAAGATTGGGGTGTGAGTTTTGCTCTGACTAGTTTAATTTCTTCGTAGGTGTAATCGTCGCCGAGGTGGGCTTTAATTGGGGTGAGTTTTTCGGCTCCGACGATCGCGATTGCTTGTTCGATCGCGGTGACTTTGACGGGTGGTACGATGAGATCGATTTCGACGCTGTAGCCACATTCGAGTAGTTTGACGAGGTGATCGAAAATGGTATTTTCGCGCATGGAGCGTTTGGTGGCAATCTCGGCGATAGTCATCCCCTGCTGATAGAAGTCTAGGGTTTGGAGGTGGGTGTGGGAGACATCGCTTTTGGTGGGAGTCGCGACATAGAGGGGGGGTGTGGGATCGGATTCGGTTTGGATGCTCAAGCCAGATTCGGTTCTAAAGGCACGGATTTCACCTGTAAACATTTCCCCATACTGGGCGAGTTTGCGCGCGCCTACGCCGGAAATTTGGGCGAATTGGGCGAGGGTTTGGGGTTGCTGTTGTGCCATCAATCTCAGGCTGGAGTCGGCGAAGATGACGTATGGAGCAACTTTATTGGCATCGGCGTACTGTTTGCGGAGTTTGTGGAGGCGGTTGTAGAGAGCTTGAGTCTCGGCGGTACTTGCGCTAATGTCGCTGGTTTCGACTGTGGGTTTGAGGGGGGAAATCGCGATTTCGACTTTGCGTTGGCTTTTGAGGATTTCCATACTCGTCGCATTCAGGGTTAAAACTGAATAACCATCACTGGTTTCATCGACTAAACCTTGATGGAGCAGGGATCTTCCCAACATCCGCCATTCATCGACTGTGCGATCTTTGCCAATGCCATAGGTCGAGAGTGTATCGTGTCCATTTTTGAGCACCTTATCATTTCTGGAGCCGCGCAATACATCGATCGTGTGTGCTAGTCCGAAAGTTTTCCCCCGATGGCGTTCGGAAAATCGATAGACGCAGGATAATAGTTTTTGAGATTCGATCGTCCAATCGGAAATTGGTCGCGGATATTTACAGTTATCACAATTATTGCAGTTACCAGGGAAGCTCTCACCAAAGTAGCCTAATTGAATGATCCGGCGACATTCAGTAGCTTCGGCATAGTTAATTACCCGCCGCAATTGTTGCGTGGCAATTCGCTGTTCGTCTGCGAGTGGCATCCCGGTTTCACGATCGACCTTTTGGGCAATTAAATACTCGATCGTTTTGATATCTCCCATCCCAAAATACAGGGTACAGTGTGCGGGTTCGCTATCCCGTCCGGCACGTCCCGATTCTTGATAATATCCTTCAATATTACGAGGGAGATCGTAATGAATCACAAACCGGACATCGGGTTTATTAATCCCCATCCCAAATGCAACTGTGGCGATCATGACTTGCACGTCGTCGCGGATGAATGCATTTTGATTGTTAGTTCTGGTTTGGCTATCTAGTCCGGCATGGTAGGGTAAAACTTTAATCCCGTCATGCTGAAGTTTACTAGTCAGTTCGTCTACTTTCTTGCGACTCAAACAGTAGATAATTCCCGCTCCCTCTGACTGTTTGACTTGCGCGAGTAATTCCTTATATGGAGTCGTACTTTTGCGCCGTACTTCATAATATAAATTCGGGCGATTGAAGCTGGAAATGTGAATATCTGGTTCGCGTAGATCGAGCTGTTTGATGATATCCTGACGGACGCGATCGGTTGCCGTAGCCGTCAATCCCAGCCAGGGTACCTTGGGAAAATAATGCCGTAATTGAGATAGCTTCCGATAGTCAGGACGAAAATCATGACCCCATTCAGACACACAATGCGCTTCATCGATCGCAAATCCCGCAATCCCCACTTCTTGATGTAGATCGATTAGGAAGTTACTGATAAACTCCTGATTCAATCGTTCGGGAGCTACATACAGTAATTTGATTTCACCATTACAAATAGCTGCGGCTCGATCGCGTCGTTCTTCGGTAGTGATGCTACTATTGAGAAAAGTTGCGGCAATGCCATTATTTGCTAACTGTTGGACTTGATCCTGCATCAGTGCAATCAATGGCGATACGACGATCGTCACACCCTGTTTTAATAACGCTGGTAACTGAAAACATAGTGACTTACCACCACCTGTGGGCATGACGACTAACAAGTCACGATTGGCTAAAGCTGTCGTAATAATTTCTCGTTGTCCCAGCCGAAATTCATCATAACCAAAGTAATGCTTTAATGCCTGTTCTAGGGTTTCAAATTGGGTAGAACCGGAAAGCATAATTAGGGCTGAGGGATAGGGTGTGAGTAGTTAAGAATGATGCAGTGAGCTTCCCAACTGGCTATGTCAAAGAGTATACAGTAGAGTAGAGTCTGTGCGCTACTAGCAAGTAAAGTCAAAATCGATCGCCCGACAGCTTGCGAATCGATCTAAACTGGGCAAATTATGGTAGCTCCGGTTAAATTAGAATTTGTGAAGTAAAATCGGTCATCACGGCAGTTTGAATTAAGTTTATGTCTGAGCTAGCAAGTGTCTCTTTAAATGCGTTAGGTGCTCAATACCATCTGCAAGGTAAATCGACCAAAGCGATCGACTGTTATCAGCAAAGTTTGACGCTCGATCGAGCAGCGGGCGATTTGCCAGCGGAGAGTGTCGCGCTCAATCATCTAGGTCTAGTATATAACGATCTCGATCGATGGGATGAAGCACTCGCCTGTCATCAACAAGATTTAATTATCTGTCGCAAGTTGGCAGATCGGGATGGCGAAGGTGCCGCTCTTGGTAATTTGGGGCTGACATATCATAATCTAGGTCAGTGGCATGAAGCAATCGACTGTCATCAACAAAGTTTAAGCATCTGTCAGGAATTGGGCGATCGTGCGGGTGCAGGTGCATCCTACCATAATTTGGGAATGGTGTATCGCGCGATCGCAAACTGGGATGAAGCAATCTACCATTATCAGCAAAGTTTAAAGAGCCAACAAGAATTAGGTAATGAATATTGGGCAGGTCAAACTTTAAACGATCTCGGAAAACTTTACCAAACAATCGGTCAACTCGATCGATCTATCTCTTGTTGGCAAGCCGCTTTAACCAAGTTACCTGAAGATGTTAAAGAGTACCCGATCGTCCTAGCACAGCTAGCTACAGCTCAATCTTTACCGCCGATCGAGTAGGTATCCGCAATGAAACAAAATACCAATCTATCAGATCCCCGACTTCTTTAAAGAAGTCGGGGATCTGAGTCAGTTCCGCCGGCATCCCCTTGGAACTAGCCAATCCGAGCAAAATGAATAATGCGTCGAGAATATTCGACTTACCAGAACCATTTGGACCCGATACAGTAAATCCTGGCAAGATCGGGACTTTGGTAGTACCACCGAAGGACTTGAAATGGGACAGTTCTAACTGTTTGATGTGTACCATAAGTTCTAGCTGCATCCCTTGGCGACACCTGACTTTTCACGCTAAGTCTCTAATCCACGAAATAACACTGGTTTCAGTCGATCGCGTATTGTCAATAATCTGCACTTGTTGATAATACGTCACGAGAAAATAGGTATTTGGGATAGTAGTACAGCAAG
>JBBRVB010000211.1:0-7256 GCA_038247275.1 Chroococcales cyanobacterium | reverse complement strand
GTAGCGGCGATTTGCGTCGCTGGCACTCGATCGATGGCAAACTTAGAATAGCTCGTTGGCGTAGCCTCTCGGAACGAGAATCGCCAGCCATTAGCTATTTTAACCTGTATTTGAAAGAGTCTAATTCCCCAACTCCCAACTGTCTTGAAAAGGTGCTTCACTTGCGGCGCACCTTTGGACGGGTTCCCCGTCAAAAAAGGTGAGACAAGACAGGGCAAAGCCCAAGAACGCACTTTTCGCTCCCAACTCCCTTCTCCCAACTCCCATCTCCAATCTCCCATGAGTCTAACCATATACAACACCCTCACCAGAACTAAAGAGCCGTTTCAAACCTTGACACCCAACCAGGTGAAAATGTATTGCTGTGGGGTGACTGTATACGACTACTGCCATCTCGGTCATGCTCGATCGTATATTGTTTGGGATACCGTCCGTCGTTATTTGCAATGGCGCGGCTATGTTGTTGAATACGTCCAAAATTTTACCGATATCGACGACAAGATTCTTAAACGCGCCGATCTCGAACACAGTTCGATGACAGCCATAGCCGAAAAATATACCGCCGCCTACTTTGAAGATCTCCATCGCCTCAACGTTCGGGACGCAGATAGCTACCCCCTCGCCACCAAACACATCCAAGAAATCCAAACCTTAATCGCCGATCTCGAAACCAAAGGCTTCGCCTACGCCGTAGACGGCGACGTATATTTCCGCGTGCGGAGATTTGACGAATATGGCAAACTCTCCAAACGCAACCTCGAAGATCTCCGCGCTGGTGCTGGCGAACGCATCGAAGCCGCAGATCCCGACCAAATCAAAAAAGAAGATCCCTTCGATTTTGCCCTGTGGAAGGCAGCAAAACCGGGCGAACCATCCTGGGAGTCTCCCTGGGGAAATGGTCGCCCTGGCTGGCACATAGAATGCTCTGCGATGATCCAAAAACAGTTGGGTGACACCATCGATATCCATTGTGGCGGTGGCGATCTGATCTTCCCCCACCACGAAAATGAAATCGCTCAATCCGAATGCGCTCACGATCGACCATTATCCACCTACTGGATGCATAATGGGATGGTCAAACTTAGTGGTGAAAAGATGTCCAAATCCTTGGGCAACTTTATCACGATCCGCAAATTACTCGACGATTATCGCGATGGAAATAATCACCCCATCGATCCGATGACGGTGCGATTATTCGTCCTCACTGCACAATATCGTAAACCAATGGATTTTAGCGATGCGTCGATTACCGCAGCGGGACAAAGTTGGCAGACAATCAAGGATGGAATGTTATTTGGTTATGAATTTGGCGAGAAATTAGGCTGGGATAATAACGATCCGACTAGCTGTTTGGATCGATCGACTACTACTGAAGAGATTGAGAGATTTCGTGCCGCAGTAGATGACGATTTTAACTTTGCAGAAGGTTTAGTCGTCTTATTTGAACTCGCTAAAGAATTGCGAAAAGTCGGGAATATTATCGCCCACGACAGTGAACAAACCGCAGATCCGATTCTGCTCAAAGACAAATGGCAAACATTAATAGAATTAGCAGGAGTGTTAGGTTTGGAAGTTAATCCTGATGAGTTAAAAGTACAGGTAAGTGGCTTGAGCGATGAAGAAGTCGAATCATTACTCACCGAACGTCAAATTGCCAGAGCGAACAAAGATTTTGCTACTAGCGATCGCATCCGCGCCCAATTGACGGAAGATAAAATTGTAGTAATAGATAAGGCTGGAAGCCCAAGTAGTTGGTATCGTGGTTGATCGTTTTCAACTGTTTATAAGTTGCTGATTTTACTAGCTTTTTGAGATCGATCGCCGCACGATTAAAATCTTCGCTCATGTTGCAGAGTCCGCCTTCTCTAGTACAATCAGAACCCGTATCTGAAAATGCTTGGGTTCAGTATTCTCCAGTTTTATTGAGCCAAGTTGGTGGGGTAATTTTTACATCAATAATTGGTGCAAGCGGTAATCCATCGCCGACACTTACATAGTCGAAACTCTGCACTTACTTTTCCTCAGTTATATGAAAAGCACCTGCAACAGATAAGTGTGATTCTTCTCGCCAAACTTGTTTGATTAATAAGTCCCGATAGCCATATTGTTGATACACTCGCTGGACTAATTGCTGTTCGTTGAGATCGCGATCTAAAACTATCCCGTCCTCAAATGCAATAAATTCACCTAAATATCGATCGACTAATTCGGTTCTTACTCGATCGTACATGGCTTTTTGTCGATCGAAGTATTCAAGTCGGGATGCTTCAATATTTTTTGATTGCATAGATATTTAATAACCTATTCTAGATTAATCGTAACATATCGAACGGCTTGCCGTCTGTGCCAGCAATCACAGCCACTAATTCAAATAGAATCAAAATCATCATTTCAACTAAATTCAACCATTAAACAAGTACTAATTTAGGTTCTGGTAATCGATCGCCATTAATGTTGTAAGCATCAATCAGTGATTCTAATGCCTCAACACCATTAGCGACTGCAATTTGATATGTATCTCCATGTGTGCGCCATTGTTGTCCAGGGAAATCGGGAAACCCAACTAAATAGCAGTCATCTTCTTCTGACCACCGGATAACCATTTCATATTTCATCTTCTCTGTTTTCATCATCTTTCTCTAATTCTCGATTTTTTTGAATCTCTTCAATTGCCTTGCTTACATCTTTTTCCTGATAACGTTTGGCATCATCACTATTTTGTCCAGAGATAGTGAGCTTACCAGTATAGTTCTGGTGTATCCAGTTGGTATGACTGCCTTTACCGGTTATCTTTATAAATTCAGCTTGGCGTAAGATCTGTTTTAATTCACGAAGCTTCTGGGGCATTTACTCTGATGCACTTAATTACGCATTATATCACGAGCGATAAATCAGCTTTAGCTATCGATCTATATTCCAACCCACGATCGATAAATCAAATTCAGCCATCGATCTAACCCCTCAATCCACATCGAATCCAAACCACAAATCGAACGGCTTGCCGTCTGCGCCAGTAATCGATAGTCATCGCTCCACTATCGATGAGTAAAATGCGGACGCATGGTGGCATGATCGCTATGCACAGTGTGAACTCTTAGACTATGATCTACCCAGATTATGAGTTTTAAAATGAAAATTGTCCGAGAAGTTTCTTTAATCAGTGTTGGGGATTTTGAAGAGTCAAGCGATTGGTCTATTGTCCGATCCGAAATTCGTGAAGCAATCTCTCTGATTGTATATCCACCAGGGACATCCAGTTTTACAATCAATCCAGCAAAACATGGTAATGGAGTTAAGCCGATTAAAGAAGCTTGCACGATCGCATTGAAGGATAGATTTGGATGGAAACTTGAAACTTCAGTCAACTATGCAACTCGATCTCCAGGCAAGGTGGATGCAACAAAGGTTATTGATAACCATATGTTCGCGCTGGAATGGGAAACTGGTAATATCTCATCAAGTCATCGAGCCGTCAATAAAATGGTGCTTGGATTGCTGCGCGGTGTTTTTGTTGGTGCAGCTTTGGTACTTCCCAGTAGAAAACTTTACCCTTATCTCACAGATAGAATTGGGAATTACGAAGAGTTAGAGCCGTATTTTGACGTTTGGAGAGCCGTCAAAATTGATAATGGGTTTCTAGCTATCTTCTCGATCGAACATGATGATATCGATATTAATGTTCCAACAATTGCTAAAGGCACAGATGGTCGCGCATTGATTTGAAACTTACCGAATAAAATTTTAGGTAGAGTAAGGAATTGACAGTTGTGATGTATTGGTTTTTCGTTGCTTCGCTTTCTTGATTCCTCGGCAAGATTCCCATTCCTCTACTATGCCATTAGTAAGATCGGTCAATCTTTCTACGGCTGGCTCGATATCTCCAATTTCTGAACCCATCCAATAGCGATGCAGTTTTTCTGCTGCGTAAAATGTGGTACCAGCACCGCCAAATGGATCGACTACAATTTGACCTGGATTGGATGCCATTGCAATTACTCGCTCTAGCATAATGGGTGCAAGTTCATTTGGCACTCGTTTTTTGTGCTGACGATGCCGAACTGGTGGAATATCTGCCCACATTTCTTCTGCTAACGTCCATAAAATTTCATTAGGGTCAGCTTCGGGGGCATTTTCCCAGACATCTTCTGGCATATCCCAGACATCCATTAAGTTAATGCCTTTTTCATTTAAGCTTTTGCGATGTCCCCCATAATCGCGAATTTCTCCGCTACAGTGACGACAAACTTGAATCGGCGTGTAGACTTTGTTGAAGACAGTTGGTTCTCCTTTGGTGTAATAGAGTAATCCGTAATGAGCGGGAGACATCTTTTTACCTCTCGGAAAAGCCTTCGGCATTCTACACGCAACCCAGTGTCGGAAAGACATTCCCTGTTGATTGAGATATGCACCATACTCTATGCACCATTTAGGCAGGTTGAATACAAATAAACTCCCACCAGGTTTTAGAATTCTAATACTTTCATTCAGCCACTGTTTCGACCAGTCTAAATATAGATTTAGCTCCATGCAATCGTCAATTCCAGTACCATATTTTTTATCAAGATTAAAGGGTGGATCTGCAAATACAAGGTCTACAGATTCATCTGATAATGCTGATAAAAACTTCAGACAATCTCCTTGATAGAGAATGCCATACTCGCTCGTATAAACCTGTTTTAATTCTTGTCGAGCGGCTATATCGATTGCGATCGGTTGAAAGGGGAGCATCTAGTCGATGTTTAGTGTATTACTGTTAATTAGTCTAGCAACTCTATTGTCAATTGTCAATAGAGTTGCTTTCAGGAGTAGTACTTCTTGGCTGGTAAGGTTTTCCAGTCGGTTGCTGCTGATATCTTTCTGCTTCCGCAGTTTTGATGTAGTAATACCTCCCAAGTTTACAAGCCACAATCTGACCATTCTTAATTAGGTCATGAACTCGTTGACGGGTTACGCCTAGTAATTGAGCGGTTTGAGCCACAGACAGTAATTCTGAAGAAGCGTTACTCGAACTGGAGTCTGTCATAAGAACATGGTGTATTCAAGCTTTTTGGGTAGTTTTGTAGAATATAGAATCGATAGATACTATTCTATAATCGATCGAGAGTACTATCGATAGTCACCAATCCACGATCTATAAATACATTTCATCACTCTAACTCTCACAAATTCTTTTGATAAAAATACCTAGATCAGTATCTTCCAGCTCCTCTTTAGACATTGCTTGAGCAAAAAGCCAGTTTTCTGATTTAGCCCAACGGTCATCTAGTTTTTCATAGGGTTCAAGGGGTTGGCATTTATCCCCTTTGATACTTTTAATAACTAGATTTGGAAAATAATTTTCGGTTGCTCTGAGTTTAAGGACATGACAATCAATCCCAATCTTATTACAATTATTTGCAAACTTCTCCCTACTAGAATCTAGCTGTTGACCTGATGATTTTTTTTCACTATCAATTAATGCAAATATTTTATCTGATGTTCTCATGAATTCCCTAAGTTCGTCTTGAGAATGCTCGCATATATATTGACTACCACCAAGGGACATGACAAAAAATTCATTATCCTTGTCATACTTCCGTAAAAACTGTTGAATAACTTTTATCTCAGTACGTCCTTCTACGAGTAAAACTTTTTCAAAACCAAGTTCTCTATAAGCAGAGTAACTTAATTCACCTAATAGTTCAGAAAGCCGTGACTGCTTTTCAAATTCTCGAATATTACTGACATTATCTTTTCCTCTAAAGACACTATATATCCGGTCAGCATGTCTAGCAAGTCCAACATTATGCGTTGCATATAGAACACCATTGGAAGCATAACGCTCAAGAATATTTAGCAATTCAATTTGAAGAGAAGGATGAAGATTTATTTCAGGTTCATCAATTAAAATAAAAGATGGTTTCTTGATAGCAATATTTGCCAGCACTACAAAAAATTGAGCAATACCAGAACCTATCTCCGAAAGATTATAACGCTTTCCATTTATTGTAAACAGAATAGTTCGTTCATCAGCAGACTGTGAAATATCTAATGTATTAAATCCAAATACTTGGCAAATTTCACTAGTTAGTTCGATAGCTTTCTGAGAATTTTGGTTACTTTTTCCAGATTTAAATTCTTTCCACTCTTGAATAAATTTAGCTCCTATATTCATATCATAATATGAATTATGTAAAGTTCTAATTACGATTTCAGTATGATAGTCAATTTGACTGAAAGGATGGATCGCATTACGAAATGCACCAACATAGAAAGTATTTTTCAAGCATGTTAGTACCTCAATTATTTGTGATAACTGTTGTATATTCGCGCATTGTGTGATGTCTAAATTAGAGGAATTAAAATATTTTCTCGAACAAGCAACTCCATACCTCAAGATAGTGACTTGTAATTTGTTGACAAAATCTTTGTTAATTAATATAGCAGAATCTATTAACTCAAATTCAATTTCTAGGGGTCGATCGTTTCCATTATAAAATATTTCTTGTGGATCTATTGTCTCTGGAGGTAAAGCAAAAGTTTTAACGCCATTTGGTGGAAATCCATTAATTATGAAATTAACGTCTAACAGTTTGCGAAATTCATAAAAAAACTTGAGTATTGATGATTTCCCCGCGTTGTTGACTCCAACAAATGAAGTTAAACCATCTTTTGAAATAAATCGTGCCGGGTTGGAGTCAGGAAAGCACCGATAATTTTTCAAGGTTATTCTTACTTCATTCATTTTTTTGATATACCATGTTTGCGAATTTTCCAATTATTTCCTAGAGGTAATTATGAGTCGGTGGATATTAACCACCGTATCTCTTACTAGCTCAAACCCACCTCCAACTCCGCCTTAGCCACCCCCAAAGCCTCCTTTACCTTACTAGCATCCCGTCCCCCAGCCTGAGCCAAATTCGGTCGCCCACCGCCGCCACCGCCGCAGATCTTCGCGATATTTCCGATAAATTTCCCAGCCTGTAGACCCTTCGCATTCACCCCTTTACTAAAAGCCGCCACCAAACTCACCTTATCCGGTTCGGGAATTGATGCTAGCACGATCGCACCTTCGCCAAGTTTATTTAATAACCGTTCCGCCGCAGTTTGCAGGGCATTAGCATCGACATCACCAAGTTCGGCAATGATGATTTTAAACTCACCGATCGATATGGCTTGAGTTAGTAATTGTTCAGATTTAGCGATCGCGAGTTCTCCCTTAACTGTCTCCAATTGCTTCTGATTGGCTTTGAGTTCCGTTTGCATTATTGAGATTC
>JBBRVB010000210.1:0-7259 GCA_038247275.1 Chroococcales cyanobacterium | reverse complement strand
TAGAGGGTAGATGGGAGAGGATAGAGGGTAGATGGGAGAGGATAGAGGGTAGATGGGAGAGGATAGAGGCTGGGATAGAGAGAGCCTTAAGCCTAGAACCTAAAACCTCAAGCCTAAATCTAATTCCTACCCTCCACTCTCTACCCTCTACCCTCAGTCAATTGCTGAGTGACTAAATCGCAGAAAAATTGAATCGGGGGGATTTGGAGCCTATCGCTAGTGGTCACGAGGACAACTTGACGAGAGAGGGTAATGCCAGTTTTGGGAGTCGGCTCGATCGATCGCACCACCAAAGTTGGATCGCTATGGATATCAAGTAATGCCGATCGCGGCAACAGTGCGATTAATTTACCTTGCCTGACTACGCCCCGAAAGGCATCCAGCGTATTCAATTCTAACACCGCCTGGAGTTTACTACCTTGTTTGCTAAATTGTTCTTGTACCAATCGCTGCATTCCATAGCCATCTTTGAATACTACCTGGGGATATTTGACTAGTTCGACCCAAGGTACCTGGGGAGATCGAGCGAGGGGATGATCGGCTGACATCAAAATCTCGATCGGTTCTTGATAGAGATTTTGGACGACGAGATCGGGACTGACAGTAAATAGCCGATTATCCATGACAATTGCGACATCCACCAAGCCATCCTTGAGGACTTTCAAGGCGCGATCGCTACCCAGAGCGGTGACTCTGAGCTGTACCTGTGGATGTCGCTGACAAAACTGCTGCAAAATTGGTGGCAAAATATTCGCACAGACAGAATGAATTGCCGCAACACACAATTCTGGTTGTCTCCCCGCTAGGAGATCTTCGATCGATTGATGCGCTAGCAGCCACTCAGCACAAATCTTCCGGGCGTGGGGCAAGAGCCGTTCGCCACCGATAGTTAATTTTGCCTGATGATGACGATGAAACAAGGAAATTCCCAGGTCTTCTTCCAGGGACTGAATCTGGCGACTGATGGTTGATTGGGTACAATCACAGCTCCGAGCAGCTTGCTGGAAACTGCCCGTCTCGGTAATCGCCAAAAAAGCTTGCAATTGTTCGATCCGCATCGCTAGGTGTTGGGGGTAGAACTTAGTTAGGCTTTAGGTTTTAGACTTTGGACTTGAGAATAGCAGGCGATCCGCGACGCAGGCTGTAAAGAATGATGCCTTTGGTTTGCCAAGTGGAAAACCATCCCTCAAGTCAGCACCGTCGCGATTAAATGTGTCCTACTCTTTGCGTACATGCTCCTCCACTCGCCGCGTGATTTGGTTCGCAACTGTCAACTATCAACTATCAACTGTCAACTGTTGCCGCATCCAAGAGCTGTTGATGCCATTCGCCAGTGCTGGCGATCGCACAGCCCCACTGGGTGACATCGCCCTGATTGTACCGCAGCGGCGTTCCATCTTGGTGGGTAAACTTACCACCTGCTGCTGTCAAAATCAGTTCTGGAGCGGCCAAATCCCAATCTTTAGGAGCCGATATTCCCGACAAGGATACATATACATCGGCTTGCCCTTCGACAATCGCCGCAATCTTACACCCGATACTGCCAACTTCTAATTGTTGTTGACACGGTAGTTGAGCTAATAGTTCTACTAATTTTTGGCTGCGGTGGTTGCGACTAGCAACCACAACTAGATCGGTCAATTTTTTCGAGCGCGCCACATTGACCGATGTTCGCACCCCGTCACTGGTTATTTGCCAAGTTCCAACCCCGGCAATCGCCGCGTACAGGCGATCGGATTCCGGGATCGTCACTACGGCGAGTACTGGGCGATGTTGATATGTCAGCGCGATATGGATCGCATATTCCCCAGTTCGATCGATAAAGTCCCGCGTCCCATCCAACGGATCGATAATCCACACCCAATCTTGTGGTAGTTGAGGATCGCCAGTCTGATAAGTCTCTTCAGTCAGATAGCCACAACTGTCGCCACACATCGCCCCAATCCCATTGAGGATATGGCGATCGACAGCTCGATCTGCGACGGTGACTGGCCCTTCTGGCTTGTCGAGGACATCGAGATCGGTACGACTCCCTCGATAATAAGCTTTCAAGATGGCTGCTGCTGTCCAACTTAACTCGATCGTCCGTTCTAAAATGTCAGCTAGCGGCAAATGCAGCAATGGTGAATTCACAAGCGTTTGAGTGATTGTTCGGTTTTCACCATACCTAAGTACTAAATAAATACGGTTTCCTGTGTCCAGCTTACCTTAAAATTTCTCGATCGCGGTGCTAAAATGTATTGGGTAATCGCTAGTCGATTCCAAAAATTAAGTGTGAGGAAATTTAAATGAACTGGAAAATCTTATTGGTAATTGCTGGCTTATCTTTGACTACAGGTCTAACCGCTTGTAACAACGAAGCTGCTGCTCCTGACGCTACCAAGACTGAAACTACGAAGACTGAAACTACTGAAACCAAGCCCGCTGATGGTACTGCTCCTAAAACGGACATGACCAAGCCTGCTGATGGTGCAACAAAAACTACTACTACAACTGAGACAACTAAGCCTGTTGAAGCTCCTAAAAAGCCTTAGTCACAATTAGGTCGGTTTGTTGCGAAGACTAATCGATCGAACCTAACCGAGCCAATCGCCATCAACATCGTTCCTGACTTTATTGCAGCAAACGATTTTGGTGGCATTGTTTTGTTTGCTACATCATTGGGCACATTTATCAAATAAGACAATCACTGGCTCGATCGCCATTAAAACAGTACTGCTAAGGTAGTAACACTCCTGTTGGCATTGTACATTATCGATCCTAATTATGAATAATTTACAACGTCAATCGATATTCTCGATCGTGTTAGCTTTGAATCTACAAGTCATCGATCCGGTACTGGCTTTACCCACGTTTGATGGTGGAACTCAGTTAGCATCAGCAACACCAGGATTTCCCGATAAGCTAATCTCAGCCAAAACTGTAGTTGGCTATTTTAATAATTTTGTTTGGGGCGATTATTTCTATGCTGTGATTAGGACTAATCGTGAGAATAGGATTTTTTTAATCGACGGTGATGAAGATTGCTTCCTGGCTTCTCATCAACGCGTAAAACTCAAAATCCGGTACGAACAACTCCAGCGTTATCTCCCCCAGGCTGGTGGCTACCAGTCGGTCTATGTAATTAGCAACATTCAGACAGATCGCACAAGTTTAGCCAAATGGCGGAGATCGATTTCACCAGCAAAATTAAAACAGTGCCGTCTACTAGTCGAACGAGCCACAAAGTAAAGTAGATCCAAAAAGGGTGCTAACCAAAAATGGTTAGCACCCCTCAATTGGTACCGATCGTCGCTCTACCTACAGACGATTGTATCAGTTACTCCCGCTCGCTCGGTTCCACTTGAATTACTGCATTCTGCACCATGCTTATAAATTACGATCGAGACCGGTTCTCGGTTAGTGGTAGAACCATTTGCCGAGATCGTCATATTTTTACCAGTCGTGAAACTAATCGATAACGGTAGTTTACCGATTGCTTGCTCTGTTGTACTCGTCCGAGATCGATCGTGCTGAGTCATTGTATAACTCCCCCACAACGTACTTCCGGCTTTCCCACTATACTCAACTCGATACTGGACTCGATCGCTAAACGGATTACCAAAATTTTGAACACCCAACAAACCCGCTCCCGTCACCAATGACCACAAGAAATACGCGCTTTTCACAGCTTTGTTAACCCAATGCTACACAAACTTAATATACACAGTAGATTAGCGTAAAATATGCCCTAAATACTTAAATAATTCTGTGCTTTATGCTCATTGAGAAATATTTGTGCGGGGATCGGTCTAAATAGCGTGTAGACTGCATTGGGGTCGATCGATTCTAGCCGATTGACTTACATTGAGTAATGCGATCGAGTGCCTAAGATTTCATGCTCCAATCGAGACTACATTGTCTTTACCACTTTTTGTAAGACAGGAACTTCCCAGACATCGTAATTTTGACCCGATCTCCTTTGGGATCGACTTCTTTGTCCACATCCATCGTAAAGTCAATCGCGCTCATAATCCCATCCCCAAACTTCTCTTGGATGACACTTTTGAGCGGAAACCCATAGACTTGGATAATTTCGTAGAACCGATAGATAAATGGATCGGTCGGCACGATCGGGCCTAAACCTTTAATTGGATATTCAGTCAACAGATCGATATAATTAGCACTTAGCCCCAGAGCCTCAACCAGCAACTTGGCTTCATCTGCTGAAGCTGCGGCTTGTCTGTATAGTACCGCAGCAATCCAGACTTCATCTCGATCTAAGACTTTTTCGAGGTCGGCAAAGCTCAAGCCTTGTCGCTGCTTGGCTGCTAAGAGTTCGGAAACGATGTCTGGGAGGTTCATAGTTAATTTTGACACTAGTATTGGCAGTATGAGTCAAATATCAGCAAAATTGACAATGTAAATAGTTACCTAACTAACAGTATTTGTCAAGCAGATTCGATCGAGAAATGGTAACTGCCATATCAACGCAGACAAAAACCCGACTTTGCCTAAAAGCCGGACTTTTCATCCCACTAGTTTAATCGTTTTCTCACCATAATTTGCACTCCAAACGTCAAAAATGGGGTCGGGGTAATCATGAATTACCCCGACCCCATTTTTAGTTCATCGATTCTAAATAGTCCCGAACGCGATTGCGGCGTTTGGGCTGGCGGAGTTTTTGGAGTGCTTTGGATTCGATTTGGCGGACGCGTTCGCGCGAGAGTTCTAATACTCGTCCGATATCAGCTAGGGAATGTGCTTGATTGTATCCTAGCCCAAACCGGAGACAGATGACTTCCCGCTCTCGATCGGTCAAATCGGCTAGGAGTTGGACTAATTCGCCTTGGAGCGATTCGCGCATCAGTAGTTGTTCTGGGGTAACTTCATCAGCTTCCAGGAGATCTCCCAATTCTGTATCGCGATCTTTGCCGACCTTCACGTCTAATGATACCGATCGCGGGACGCGCATTAACACTTCTTGCAACTGCACTAGTGTCATATCCAGTGCTTTGGCGACATCCTCCAATCGTGGTTGTCGTCCAGTGGCTAAACTTAGCTCGCGTTGGACTTTTTTGATCTTATTGAGCTTTTCGGTAATATGGACGGGCAGGCGAATGTTCCGGCTTTGGGTGGCGATGGCACGGGTAATTCCTTGCCGAATCCACCAGTAGGCATAGGTGCTAAAGCGGTAGCCTTTGGTGGGGTCAAATTTATCGACGGCGCGCTCCAAACCCATCGTTCCTTCTTGGATCAGATCGAGCAGTTCCAAGCCACGATTTTGGTATTTTTTGGCAACAGACACCACCAAGCGGAGATTGGCTTCGATCATGTGCTCTTTGGCACGGGTACCAGCCGACTGAAGGGCATCAATTTCACTAATACTAACTCCAGCTAGTTCTGCCCATCTTTGCTTGCCAGCGGTCAATCTCGGCTTGAGTTCGGCGAGGGAAATGCCAGCAGTACTTGCCCAGCGTTCGAGCGAGGGACGATGCCCCAATTGTGCTGTCAATCGATCGTGAATCTCGATCGATTCGACGTATTGTAAGATCGTCAGATCGTTACTCTGACCCAACTTTGTTTGTGCGGCAGCATTATTACGCAATTCGAGCAACTGGACGTAACGCTGTACGACTTTAGCTTCGGAGATTTCTTCATCTCGTTGCAGCAGGCGCACTTTACCGATTTCTTGCAGGTAGAGACGAACGAGATCTTTGCTGTAATAAATATTTTTAGCAGTAGCCGGTACGACGGTGCTATCGAGGTCTTCTTCTTCTTCAAACAATTCGGGCAAAGAGGTTCGCAAATCCTCGTCGATGTCCATGCCACCTAAATTCAGCTCTGAAGCTGATTCATCATATTCTACTGATTTGGACAAGGAGTTGCTCGGCATAGACTCTTCTCGGGGGTGCTCGACAAAATTGAGATTTGAAAAATTTAGATTCTACTGTTGGCTGTAAAATTTTTAGCGATTCTCTTTCAGAGAGGCTACGCCAACGAGACTACTTTGAAGCAGCCTCCAAGCATATCATTCCCACCTTTGCGTTCAGATCCTTCACCTGCCGAATAATTTATTTGACATTTCTGGATTTACGCACTAGATCTAATATTCAGGTCTGACCAAAAACAACAGCGACTCAGCCTAAAAATGACTGAATCGCTGTGTTCTATGCTCGATCTAAGGCGGACATCTACCACAGCCGTTGGTTTAACGGCGTTGGTGAAGCACTTTTCGCTATCCACTAGCCACTAAAACACTATTAGTGGCGTTGTGATCCAAGATATGGCTGATGCATTCTCGACCATCGCCATGTCACTAGTTACTCAATACTCAAAATCCAAGTACCAACATATCGAGCGACTGGAAACTCCGCACTACTTTTTACTTGACAAGTAAAGTAAAACATACCGCCACCGTCTGGGTTTTGGACATTATTAAGGACGACTTCAATGTCCCCCTTGGTTTTGAGTCTGGTGGCGAGATCGATTTGGATGGTTTGGTTGTCTCGATTCCACTGTACGGCTTCGACGGGGATGGATTTGTCACCAACGAAGACTTCTACGGCTTTGTCATCAAATTTCCCTTTGTAGTAGTCGGGATAACCAATTTGAATTTGAGCAGCACCAAGACGATTGATTTTTGAGCCAGGAATCTTGAGGCGATAGCGGTCGGTAGTATTTCGAGAACCAGAGTCTAGACGATAACTGAGTTGATTTGACGGATCGACACCGCTAAATAGAGTAAATCCCGGCATACTACCGGCTCTAGTCATGCTTGGTGCAACTGCAACCAAGCAACCAGTCAGCACGAGGATGGGCAATAATTTCTGAGCTGTTTGAATATTGAACATTGGTGTTTTTTAGTACGTCCGGCACTTTCAAGAATATACCACTTAACTTTACGCTTAATTTAAGATTAATTGACCGATATCGATCGACTTTAGTCAGAGATTAAGCTAAATCGATCGATTAAGTCAACATCACCCAGCGATCTAAACTCGATGTACATGGTTTCGAGATCGAGTCAGCTCTTTTAATAATCACACTCAAGTACCAATTCGAGCGTCAATTATGCCTAGTTACAATTCCTAAATCTCTTCAGCACGATCGAGGTGAGGGCAGTAAGACTTACAAAATTCAGTACATTAGCCGATGTACTGTCACGATGACTGATGGTGGGATGTCGATATTTTTGATTAATATTATACGATTCACCTAGACTAGAAACTCATCACTATCCTCGATTCATCAGTGGTGCTGGCGTGCGCGAATATGAG
>JBBRVB010000209.1:0-7306 GCA_038247275.1 Chroococcales cyanobacterium | reverse complement strand
AGTTATTTATAAAATTAGCTGAATATCAAAATTATTTTTGATTCGGATAAGCGACAGTAATCATCATTATTCACTATATTTAAGCTATTTTTGCTATGAATACTAGATTGCCAACTGCTAGGAGTAACCCTAGAGATCTCCCGATCCAAAATCAAGCGAATTTGTCGATATTTAACTAATCCTATTATTGTAACGTGAGTTTGTCAGCGTAACATCTAAGCTGGGTCGTTGGCGTAGCCTAGCAGATGTTAATCGAATGATTTTAATTGGGCATATTGATTGAAGCAACGATTGGCAATGCCATTAGTGACGAGGATCGCGGCAATCGTGTTACTCGCCATCACCGCAAACAGGATGATGATGAGATATCCAGCCGCATTCACAGGTTGAATATTTGCCAGCAATTCTCCAGTCAAGAATCCGGGGATCGTCACCAAACCCGTCACCATCAGCGTATCGATAGTGGGAACCAATGCCGATTTAATCGCGATTTGGCGATAAGAGGCGATCGATTGAGCTGGAGTTGCACCTAGACTGAGTTGAGTTTCGATTTCAGATTGATGTCGATCGATTTCACCAATCAATCGCTCCCCAGCAATCGCCGTATTATTGAGCAAGTAACCCAGGCAAATACCCGCACAGGCTACCAAGTATTGAGGTTGATACCAATTAGTTGGCTTAATTACTACTAAAATTGTATACCCAACCGCAACGATTAGCCCCGTGAAGATGGCTCCACCGACAATCGGGAGTAAATTCTTCATTCGATCGCCAATCCGGCTAGTAGCGGCAAATGTCGTCGCGATCGCGATCGCCCCAATTCCACCAATAGTTACCAGCGGGTTATCTAGTTGCCAAATAAATTGTAAACCCAAACCCATCACCAACAATTGCAAGATCGATCGAGCCGCCGCTAGCGCAAGTTGTCTGCCCAATCCCACGCGTTGCCATTGCAACAACCCGATCGAAATACCGATTAACCCTAATGCCCAGGCTATATCTATTAAATCTAAAACACGAGGGATCATGGGGACTGGGAGACTAGGGGACTGAGTGATTATTCTAACTCTATCCACTATTCATGACCCTCTACCGGTAAGGTCGAGGGGAATGTTACCATTCCTCCCCTCCTATCCGAAACCGGACATGAAACTTTCACTTCATCCGGCTACTCAATGTGTTATCCATTTGTCACTACGGACTTCACACTACTTTTGTTTCTGATATAGGGAAAATCTTCTCTCCAAATCCACTCAACTTTGTCCCATTCCTGGGAAAGCTTTTGGAGATTTTCAGATTGTCGATGTTTCCGAATCTCTATCAGATCAGTATCAGTTTTCTGGTCATGGCAATGTCGGTGTATCAGTTGTAGATTCCTCCATTCATTCTTTCCTCCAAGGGAGATAGGTTTGATATGGTCTACTTCCATCAAGTCACCTTCAAGGAATAATAAACCGCAATGAGTACATTTCCCCTTTTGTTGTTTAAGCAACTTAGCCTTACGATTGGGCATCTCAGGGTGTTTTCCCATTCTAGAACTCCAATAAACCAAGTCGCCATCGTATGGACTTTTATCTCCTTTAACTTTTACATAGTTAGTGCTACTGCAAGGCACCTCTCGATGTAACTGTAACCGCATACGATTTTCCTCGTTTTCGGTTGAGAATACCCAGTTTCTGCCACCTTCTGAATGCCAATATTTCCGATTTCCAGAACTACTAGTAAGACAGCGACGTTTTGCCCATCGTCGAAGTTTCAGGTATGTGAGATTATCTTGTCTACTGCTTTCTCCGACGGATTTAATGTCTGAGTTGGAGTAGTAGTTCGACCATCCCCTAATTATAGGGTTAAGTTCTTTTATTAACGCTGCTTGGGGCGAAGACCTATGTTTTATGATGATATTTTTGATTGTCTCTTGATGTACCTTACTTGACTTCTTCGATGGGGTAATGAGTGTTATAAATCCTAACAGCCTTCCCTGTGCATCTCTAGAGCAATGATATTTTCCGGCGGGGAACTGTCTAATATGATGTCCTAAGAAATCAAATCCAGCTTTGCCATCTTCACTGAGCATAGAGTTAAGTGTGTGGGTTAAACGTGTTTTTTCTGGTTTTAATTCCAATCCGATGTCATTTAACCATTCCGAAATAATTTCTCGGCATCTTTGGACAACAGCTTTATCTTCGTGCAGCACGACAAAATCGTCCGCATATCGGATAATATTGGGGGGTTTAAATCCAACCCCTTTTTTATGGAACCAAGTTTCCTTTTGTGTATGTGACATTCGAGGAAACTCTTTTAATATTCGATGTTCCAAGCCGTGGAGGGCAATATTCGCCAAGAGTGGTGATATAACACCACCTTGTGGCGTACCTTCAGATATTGCAGTAAATACTCCTTGGTCGATAACTCCAGACTTAAGCCAGGATGCTATTTGCCTCCTGACTATTCCTTGTAGCCCTAACCTATAGAGCAGTTCCTGATGGTTGATGCGGTCAAAACATTGGGCTATATCTGCATCTAATGCGTATTTAGCCTTGCTTGAGATACAGATTTTTATCTGTCTGATTGCATCATGGCACGAACGTCCAGGTCGAAAACCATAACTGTTTGGCTCGAAGCGAGCTTCCCATTCTGGCTCAAGGGCAGCTTTTACTACACCTTGCAAGGCGCGGTCGTACATTGTGGGTATTCCTAATGGTCTTTTTTCAGATTTTCCAGGTTTTGGAATCCAAACTCTACGAGTTGGTTTCGATTTACCTGTTAATTTGAGTTGACCTACAAGTTTATATCTCGCTTTTGGAGATAGTGATTTAACACCATCCACTCCTGCCGTATTTTTACCTGTGTTGTCTTGAGTGACCCGTCGTACCGCTAAGACCCTATTAGACCAAGACCTCATCAATGTTCTTTGAAGTTTGCGGACTTTCCGTATATCACTTTGACGTGAAGCGGCGTAGATGCGCGTTTGTAGCTTGTAGACGTATTTTTCGACTTGTCGCCAATTGATATCGTCCCATCCCTCGATATTCAAGATTGAATCCGATTTAGGCATATTTTCCACTAATAACACCTCTTGCTCTTATACATTGCGATTCAAGTCTGCATATCCTGGGCGTTACCCCTTCCCTTTTCCGGCGATACTCGTGTTTTCGAGTTAGGCATTGGCTTTTTGAACCATCCTGTCTCCCCGTCACATGTGGCTTGATTGCCTACCTTCAGATGAAGGAGTGACAGGGAGGTTATTTCGTTCCTTCCATTCCTATTTAGTTCGGTAGGGTATGCCTGTCCACCGGAGGTTCTGGATGTGCGCTATCTCGGTCAGAGAAACCTGATAGTCCATACTCTTGTCGGATATTTCCAACGCAAGGTTGTGGATTATTTCCACATAGCTTATACCTTGCTATGTATTTTCGATGGTTCGACGGCATTTTGTTTAATCTACCCATGGAACTATTGCTTGCAGCGTATGTTTTCAGCAATTATCATATTGGCTGCTTTCATCCCCGCTTTACAGAGTTGATAATCAGTCTTGTCTGTAGGGGCTACCATTGCTGGCAGTTTATGTGCTTTCAACCCCGCACAGGGCGGAAGGACTTAAGTTATTATGGGAATAGTTATGGTGTTTGACGACCTTTTCCTATTTCCCGCTAGTTGTTTACGCTTTTAGCTCGACTAGCTATCTTAACCTTCATGAATGGAAAGTTATCATCAACAGGGGATTAAAGTGCGAACTCTACTCTTTCGAGTTACCCTATTGAAGTCGCTCATCCCCCAATTTCTCGGTTTCGAGCGAACGAATCGCACCTCTAATCTACATCGAAGACTTAAACCAACCCCGCTTCCAGAAAAAGAAAATCAGACTACCAGCGATCGTCATCATCAGGGCGATACAGAGGGGGTAGCCCCAGTACCAGCCTAATTCTGGCATATTTAGCGGCGATTTAGAGCGATCGAAGTTCATGCCATAGACTCCGGCGATAAATGTCAGTGGAATGAAGATTGCCGAAATGACAGTCAATAATTTCATGATTTCATTCATTCTATTACTGACAGCAGATAGATAAACATCCATCAATCCTGTAGCAAGTTCTCGATAAGTTTCGACCATATCCATCACTTGTACGGTATGGTCATAACAGTCGCGTAAATACACCTGTACCTCGCTACTAACTAAATCGCTACCATCCCGAATCAATGAATTGATGGCATCTCGTTGTGGCCAAATCGCCCGCCTGATCGTGAGCAATTCACGACGAACCTTATAAATCTTTTCTAATGTCGATCGATTGGGATGCATAATCACTTCATCTTCCAATTCCTCGATTAATTCTCCATAATACTCTAGCACTGGAAAAAAACCATCAACGATCGCATCAAGTAGGCAGTATGCTAAATAGTCAGCACCCTGCGTCCGAATCATCCCTCGATCTATTTCGATCCGTTTTCTGACTCCATGAAAACAATCTTCTTCTGGTTCTTCTTGAACTGTCAACAGATAATTTTTACCTAAAACAAGGCTAACTTGCTCTTTGGTAAATCCCGTCCGATCTGGATTGAGCACTACCATGATCGCAATAATTAGTAACTGATCTTGATAATCTTCTACCTTCGGACGCTGAGGCACATTAACTATATCTTCCACCAACATTTGATGAAGATTGAAAATAGGAATTAACGTATTCCAAGTAGCTGCATTTCCCAATCCCAGCACATCGATCCAGGATACAGTATGAGTTTTTAAATATTCTTTAATTGTTTCTGGATTGGTAATAGCCACTCGGGTGGATCGATCGCGATCGTAATCGATCAGCACTAAATCTGCTGGCAGTGCATCTTCATGTAAATATAGTTCTCCTGGTGTCGTTCCCGGTCGATCGTAAAAATAATCCAATCGCGACGTTTCAGGCGGCTGATAAGTAGTCGGAAAATCTGACTTAGACATATTTAGATCGAACACATCCGTAATAATGAGTGCGTACCTGCTTGGAGATCGAAAGTACTGTGCGCTCTAAGGTCACTATATCCTAGTTGAGATGTCCAACGATCGTGCTTGCCCTGTGCGGAAACAGGTCTGACCGCATGGAACCAGATTTTGAACACTCAGCCGCTCCCCTACATATCTATAATGACGATTGACACTGACAAACATCTAGAGTCAATCCCAAAGTTAATTACTCCTCGTGAGTATCTATGTTTTACGGCTGCCATCCTATTATGACAATTTAATTCATGGAAAATAGCTCGAATATTTGGTGGATTTATGCTTTACTGTCGGCTTTCTTCGCTGCATTAACGACAATCTTCGCCAAAATTGGGATTGAAAATGTCGATGCCAATCTAGCCACTGCCGTTCGCACGGCAGTAATTGTCTTCATTGCTTGGGGGATTGTCTTAGCCCAAGGTACATTCAGCCAGCTTGCCACAATTTCGACTCGATCGCTGATTTTTCTGATAATTTCCGGTGTTGCCACTGGTTTATCCTGGCTTTTTTATTTTCAGGCACTCCAGCTAGGTAAAGCGGCACAAGTAGCCCCGATCGATAAATCTAGCGTGATGATGGTCATCATCTTTTCAGCCCTGTTTTTGCATGAGCCACTGACACTCAAAGTTGTCCTCGGCGGTTGTCTAATCGCGGTCGGCACTTTAGTATTAGTACTCTGATTATAAAGTTAGTTTTAGCGTTTGCCCGAGCGCGATCGAGACTTTAGGATTAGTGTTGTAATGTTGGCAATTTTACGATCTCACTCCTCGCATGTCTACCGATCTGACCGCATCATTCATCTACCAACCCCCAGCATCTGCCCACAATGCCCGTCAGATCCTCGTCAAACCCAATCTTGGTTATCCCGTCGCGGCACCCGTCACCGTCAGTATGGGTGTCTTGGGAGAGGTCTTGCGATCGCTCCGCCAAGCCAGCCCCAATGCCAAAATCTCGATCGTCGAAGGCGTGTGTTCGCCAGTCAGTCTCCACGATATTGTCAGCAAAAATGGGCTGTACGCCCTGCTCGATGAAAATATGGAGCTGCTAGATGCCGACACCCTCCCACTCATCGAATATCCCAATCTAGCCCCCACTCCCGTGCGATTTAAAACCATGTGGGCACCCGAATTACTTCAGCAAGTAGACTGTCGAATTACCGTCGGCACATTTAAACGGACGATCCTCAAAGACAAGCCCCTCATCTCCGCATCCCTCAAAAATCTCTACGGACTCTTCCCGCGATCGAAATACCACGCCCGTAGCCTCAACTCTCGCGGACAACTCCACCAACCATCCGTCCCCAAAGTCCTCCAAGATGTCTACTTCTGCATCGGACACCTTTTCGATGGTGCAGTGGTAGATGCCAACCTACGATTTGTCAGCCCCGACTGGAAACCCGATCGCGGTAAAACGATCGAGTTTGGTAAAATATTCTCTGGTACCGATCCGATTGCCGTCGATCGATCCGCCTGTATCGCCACCGGAGAACCCATCCCCGACTATCTCGATGCGATCGATAAGCTTAGATCGATCCTCTAGTTCCCCAATATCTCTTCCCTACTCCCTACCCTCTACTCCCTATCCCCTATCGTGAAACTCCTCTTCGTCTGTCTCGGCAACATCTGTCGCTCCCCCGCTGCTGAAAATATTATGAATCATCTTGCGGCTGAAGCTAGCATGAGCAGCCAGATCGAGTGCGATTCTGCTGGAACTGGCGGCTACCATATTGGTAGTCCACCCGATCGGCGAATGCAAGCCGCCGCCGCCAAACGCAATCTGCCAATGGTAGGTAGTGCCAGACAATTTATTCAAGCTGACTTCACCGCCTTCGATCTGATTCTGGCAATGGATCGCGAAAATTATCACAATATTCTCGCACTCGACCCCCAAGGACAATATCGGGACAAAGTTAAGCTGATGTGTGAATATGCCACTCACCACTCAGACAAAGAAGTCCCAGATCCCTACTTTGGCGGTGCTGAAGGCTTTGACTACGTTCTCGACCTGCTCACAGATGCCTGTAGCGGATTGCTTGCCCAGCTACCATCAACAGACATCAAAAATGTTTAGCAAATTGCTTTGTATTTCTAGGCACCTATGCTATTATTAGTAACTGTGAAACAAATGGGTCGATGGCCGAGTGGTTAATGGCGGCAGACTGTAAATCTGCTGGGAGACCTACGCTGGTTCAAATCCAGCTCGGCCCACTTTCACAAACGCCCTCATAGCTCAGTGGTAGAGCACTTCATTGGTAATGAAGAGGTCATGAGTTCAAGCCTCATTGAGGGCTTCGGGTTAAAACGTACTGCTGGCAAGGCTTTT
>JBBRVB010000208.1:0-7314 GCA_038247275.1 Chroococcales cyanobacterium | reverse complement strand
GTCATCCACCATCGCACTTGGAAAGACTATTTCACATTTAGTACCGATCATAAAGTGATTGGGATTCAGTACTTTGTGACTGGATTTATCTTCTATATTATTGGTGGATTATTAGCTGAAGCAATTCGGACAGAATTGGCAACTCCTGATGCCGATTTAGTCGATCCAAGTACCTACAACAGCATGTTCACCATGCACGGTACGATCATGATCTTCTTGTGGATCGTCCCTGCTGGAACAGGTGCCTTTGCTAACTATCTCTTACCGCTGATGATCGGGGCAAGAGATATGGCATTTCCCAAGCTCAATGCTGTCGCTTTTTGGATTATTCCACCGACGGGATTATTGCTTATTCTCAGCTTCTTTTTAGGCCCTGCCCAAGCTGGCTGGACTTCCTACCCACCCCTGAGTTTGCTCACAGGTAAGGTTGGTGAGGGAATTTGGATTATGACCCTATTACTACTGGGAACTTCATCGATTTTGGGAGGGATTAATTTCTTTACCACAATTCTCAAAATGCGAGTTCCGAGTATGTCAATGATGCAGATGCCCCTGTTTTGTTGGGCAATGTTGGCAACCTCATTGTTGATGTTAATTGCGACTCCAGTTCTTGCCGGTGCGTTGATTTTACTTTCCTTTGATTTAATTGCTGGAACTGCCTTTTTCAATCCGGTTGGTGGTGGCGAACCAGTCGTTTATCAGCACATGTTCTGGTTCTACTCTCACCCGGCTGTATACATCATGGTATTACCCTTCTTTGGGGTAATCTCCGAAGTAATTCCCGTGCATTGTCGTAAACCAATTTTTGGTTACGGTGCGATCGCATACTCTAGTATGGTGATTAGTTTCTTAGGCTTGATTGTCTGGGCGCACCACATGTTTACCAGTGGAACACCACCCTGGCTGCGGATGTTCTTCATGATCACCACGATGGTAATTGCCGTACCGACCGGGATTAAGATCTTTGGATGGTTGGCAACGATGTGGGGCGGCAAAATTACGCTCAATAGTCCGATGCTATTTGCGATGGGTTTTATCTCGACCTTCGTCATCGGCGGGATTACTGGTGTCATGTTGGCAGCAGTACCCTTTGATATTCACGTCCACGATACCTATTTCGTGGTCGCTCACTTGCACTATGTCTTGTTTGGTGGGAGTGTCTTTGGCATCTACACGGGCATCTATCATTGGTTCCCGAAAGTCACCGGGCGACATATCAATGATACCTGGGGAAAAATTCACTTCGTGCTGACCTATGTTGGTTTCAACGTCACGTTCCTCCCCATGCACGTCCTGGGCTTACAGGGAATGCCCCGCCGGATTGCCATGTATGCGCCTGAGTTCCAAGGTTTGAATCAAGTTTGTACCTATGGTAGTTATGTGTTGGCAATTTCGACAGTGCCATTTCTAGTTAATGCAATTTATTGTGCTTACAAAGGTGATAAAGCTGGAAGTAACCCCTGGAATGCGCTGACACTAGATTGGCAAACCACTTCACCACCAGAAATCGAAAACTTTGAAGTACTACCCGTACTAACTACCGGCCCTTATGACTATGGGGATACTACCGAAGTTGAAGAGTCACCCGAAGTACTGACGACAACAGGCGGATAAGTCTTCATCTCCGAAATTTAGATCGATGGTGGGCAATGCCCACCATCCTTTTTAGAGATCGAGCCACCACTAGGACTAGGGTAATCACCACAGATCCCGATCCTTTATCCCTCATTCCCCATCCCCTAAATATGCAAGGATCTATTTCCGACCAAACCCAAATCAATATCGAGACAGTCGCTCACGATAGCCATCATGAAGCGCATCCAGATCATCGGATTTTTGGACTAATCGTGTTTCTAGTCGCCGAGGGGATGATTTTCCTTGGCTTATTTATTGCTTATCTCGCTTTCCGTTCGATGGCACCAGAGTGGCCGCCAGCAGGTACGCCCAAGCTCGAATTGCTCCTCCCAGGGGTAAATACCGTCGTGCTGATTGCCAGTAGCTTAGTCATCCATCAAGCCGATACTGCCATCAAAAAGAATGATGTCAAAGGTCTGCAATTATGGTTTGGGCTGACAGCCTTGATGGGAATTCTGTTTTTGGGCGGACAGTTGTATGAGTACAGTCATCTAGAATTTGGACTACGCACGAATTTATTTGCCAGTACTTTTTATGTCTTGACAGGCTTTCACGGGTTACACGTTACTGTTGGCGTACTCTTGATTTTATCCGTTTTGTGGCGTTCGATGAAATCCGAACATTACGGTACCAATAACCACTTTGGTGTCGAAGCCGCCGAGATTTATTGGCACTTTGTCGATGTAATTTGGATTATTTTATTTATCCTTTTATATTTACTGTGACAGCTAAATTATTGGTGTTAAAGGATTCGATCGAGCGATCCTAATAATAAAGAGTCATCAGGGATACTTAACCCTACGACTCTTTATTACCGCTGAATTGTTTCGATGCGTTACCCTAAAAAACGCGATCGAGCCATCCATACCAGCAGTACTATTGACAGCTTTACGGCGATCGACCGAAATTAGTGGTGGGAGCCTCATTTACCCGCTCAAATAATTGCGATAACCAACTTCTGCTAGCCTAGCTTGCTTATCTAGTACCAGATCTGTCAGGCTCTGACGATAGGATTGGACTTGGGCGAGTAATTCAGGATCGTGAATTGCTAAGATTTGGACGGCGAGTAATCCGGCGTTGGTGGCATTCCCGATCGCGACTGTCGCAACTGGGATACCTGCGGGCATTTGGACGATCGAGTAGAGTGAATCTACACCCTGCAAGGTTTTGGTCTGAACGGGTACACCAATGACGGGTAAAGGGGTCAAAGATGCCACCATCCCAGGTAAATGTGCCGCACCACCTGCCCCGGCAATGATGACTTTTAAGCCTCGCTGGTGGGCGGTTTGGGCGTATTCAACCATCCGTTCGGGGGTGCGATGGGCAGAGACGATCGCGACTTCATGGGAAATCTCAAATTGTTCGCAGATTTCGATCGCGGCTTTCATCGTCGGTAAGTCGGAGTCGCTACCCATAATGATGCCAATTAGGGGCGGTTTCATAAATAATTCAGGGGTAAAGGGGGAAGCTACGAGCATCATATAGCATCGGTGAGGGCGATTGCGATCGAAAAACAGAAAGACTAGGCTGCAATAGAGCCTAGTCTTTCCCGATCCTGAAGGTTATCGATTGAGTTTCTAGCTCAATTTCTAGAGCTTCACACTGATTTACGTGTAGTCAGATTTACCATGCACATTAGCTTTTGAATCTGGGTGCAGCTCCCGGCTCATATTAGTCGAAGCAAATGCCGCATCTTTGGCAAATCCAGGATAAGCTTCCATGCCATGTTCGCTGATATCCAAACCGATAAATTCTTCTTCTGGGGTGACTCGGATGCCGAGCGTTGCCTTTAAGGCTGCCCAAAAAGCAACACATAGCACTAGTGTCATCGCACCAACAGCGAAACTGCCCACAAGCTGATGGCCAAACTGTTCTAAGCCGCCACCAAAGAAAACTCCTAACTTGGGTGCAGGAGTAACACCATAAAGATCGCCCTGACTGAACAAGCCGACTGCGAGCGTACCCCAGACACCATTAACCAAGTGGACTGAAGTAGCACCAACCGGATCGTCGATTTTGATTTTATCAAAGAATCCGACGGCGAATACTACCAATATCCCGCCGACAGTGCCGATAATTGCGGCCGAAGGTACGCTAATCCAAGCACAGGAAGCCGTAACAGCTACCAATCCTGCCAAGATACCGTTAATTATCATCGAGAGATCGGGCTTCCCGAGCACTAACCAAGCAACTGCGGTGGCGGCAATTCCACCAAAGGCACCAGCAGTATTCGTCGTGACGGCAATATGTCCGATCGCACCAGAGACACCCATTGTCGAACCAGGATTGAAACCAAACCAGCCCAACCAGAGAATCAGACAGCCCAGAGTCGCAATACTCATGTTGTGCCCTGGGATGGCATTGGCTTTACCATCATCAGTATATTTGCCAATTCTCGCCCCCAAGATCCAAGCCCCGACTAATGCCGCCCAGCCGCCGACAGCATGGACGACAGTGGAACCAGCAAAATCAAAAAAGCCCAGATCGGCTAACCAACCACCGCCCCAGATCCAGTGTCCAGTAATCGGGTAGACAATGCCGACGAGTAATAGACTAAATATTAAGAAAGAGAAGAACTTAATCCGCTCGGCAACTGCCCCAGAGACGATTGTTGCTGCCGTACCAGCGAAGGCGAGTTGGAAAAAGAACTTAGTACTCAGGGGTACTCCCGTCCAATTTAAGGGGGTAAAGATCCCTTTGTAGGCATCACCAATCGCCGGACTGTTATCGGCACCTGCCAGGAAGAAACCGCCAGTACCGATCCAGTCGTTCCCTTCACTAAACATCAAGCCAAAGCCTAGCACCCAAAAGGCGACACTCGATAGGGCAAACACGATTAAGTTTTTAGCCAAGACATTGACAGCATTTTTCTCGCGACAAAAGCCAGTCTCTAACATGCAGAAACCAGCATTCATAAAGATGACTAACATCGCGGCGATCGTTACCCAGGCAGTATCGAGATTAACCTTGAGTTCCTCTGCCATCTGGATGGCATTTGGTGGCGCGTTTTGAGCGACAGCCGCAAAATTCCAAAACACGAGAATTGCGGCTCCAATTGGCAAGCAAGTTCGCCAGATGTTAGATAATTTTCCGTACCATCTAATGGCAAACAGTCTTCTAAATAAGCTATTGAGGCTAGAGTCTACATTGCTTTGTTTTTTGTTCGAGCGCATTCTGACAATCATAGATAATTTTTATGGCTTCAATAGATAAAGCTCTAAAGCATGGATTTTAGTAGTGGCACCGCAGGCAGGCAGATCGGCTGATTCAGCAGAACCCAAGCAGTTGCAGGATTCTGGATGAGGAGATGGAACTAGAACTGTTATGACTAATCTTTTAGTTTTTCTAAGTACCTAATTAAACATCGACAGAGATTGAGAAATGGTAAAACTCGATACAAATTGGTATATTGGCGATCGACAGATCTCATCGCCGGTCGTTAACAACCATGAAAGACTGTAAAATTACCAACGCGCGTATCCCCAAACTTACTGGATTACAGGAGATCGCGATCCGGAATGGCAAGATTAGCGAGATTGCCGATCTGTTGGCGGCAGCAGATTTACCGAGCTTAGACGTGGGCGGAGATCGGATTTCGTTGGGTGGGGTGGATCTTCAGATTAATGGAGCCTTGGGGCTGGCATTTCCCGACGTGCGAATGGACGATTTAGAGCGATTGACACAGATCTGTGATTTTCTCTGGAAGCAGGGTGTAGACGGATTTTTACCGACGATCGTTACCACCTCGATCGAGAACATCCATCGATCTCTAGCTGTCTTTACCGAATTTATGGCACATCAGCCACCTCACACCGCCCGGATCTTGGGAGTTCACCTCGAAGGGCCATTTCTCAATCCCCAAAAACGTGGTGCCCATCCCTCAGCATACTTACTCGATCTTAATTTAACTCTTGCGATCGAGGTTCTAAGTAAATATGCTGAGACGGTTAAAGTAATTACCCTTGCCCCAGAATTAGATCTGACAGGCAAGGTGATTCCCTATTTGAGGTCTTTGGACATTATTGTCAGTTTGGGGCACTCACAGGCGAATTTCGATCGGGCAGAGCAGGCATTTAGTAGCGGCGCATCGATGGTGACTCATGCTTTTAATGCGATGCCAGGATTGCACCACCGCGAACCGGGATTACTAGGATCGGCGTTGACTCAACCGCACGTCCAGTGCGGGTTTATTGCCGATGGACAGCACGTTCATCCTGCCATGTTGAAAGTCTTGATACGTGCGGGGAGGTACGGCGCAGGTTTATTTCTAGTCAGCGATGCGTTGTCTCCATTAGGATTATCCGATGGCAAATATCCTTGGGACGATCGCGAAATCACAGTCATCGATGGTACGGCAAGATTGGCAGATGGTACGCTATCGGGGACGACTCGATCGCTATTAGTCGGCGTGCAAAACTTAGTTAAATGGGATATTTGCGATCTAGATAATGCGATCGATCTAGCCACGATCGCACCACGTCGGGCAATTGGTATGACCGATAATTATATCGGACAATCGGCAAATTTATTACGTTGGCATCGCGATCGAGATAATGGATTGACTTGGAGCAGACTCGATAACTAAAACGCTTACTCTGCGCCCTCTGTGCCTCTGCGGTTCAAAGACAGATATCTTTTTAAAAGTATGAAAGTCGATATTCCAGATGACTGAAGCTAGAGATTACTCAACTCATTAGTCTAAAAAATAAATAGGTGGGTACAGGTATTTATTTGCCAGATAATTGCTGAAATCTTGATGGTGGGCAGTACCCACCATCAAAGCTAAATGCTTTTTAAAAACTATTTGGTCTTAGATTGTGACTTTGCTTGCTCTAAGGTGATCTCTTTGAGAGTTTGATAAGAGTTGGCATTCGCTGAACCTTCGATCGCTTTGACAGCGAGATCTTGGACTTGTTTGAGGGCTGCTGCTAGTTGTTGGGACAAGCTATTTAGTCGCTCTTCTTGATTGAGAATTGTTTCTTGTAATGAGTCAATATTCCCCTCATAGAAACGTTTTTGACCTTCTACTTCCTTTGCATAGAGATCGGATTTAATCTTCGCTTGGTAAGCAGCGATTCCTTTACCTTCACCTTTAGCTTTCTCAACTGCTTTTTCTTTGTCTTGAACGAAAGCAGCGACCTTATCTTTAGCTTCATTGAAGAGTTTTTCGCGCTCTGCTAATATTAACTCTCGCTCTGCCCAAGTTTTTTCTTGGACTTCTTTAGCTTCAGCTAACTCATAGTACAAAGCCGCTTGCTGCTGCTCGTATTGCTCGCGATCGAGTTTTCGTTGTAACTCTAGATTATATTTATATTCTTGAATTTCGCGCTGACTATTTTTGCGATCGAGTTCGATTTTCTCTTTGACGGTAATGCCATTGAGTTCTTGCTCTTTACTCCAGGCTTTAGTCAGGTTCTGCACTTCTTGTTGTGCAGCTTCTTGGCGCAGTCTCAACTCCTCCCCAAAAGCTTTGGAGCTAGTCTCATAACTCTCGATCAGTTGCTCGAATGTTTCTTCATCAACTGTGAGACTGTGTAATGTCTGGAGATCGTTAATCTCGACGGTAACGCCTGCTCGAATATCTGTTAATTTGGCTGCTTCTGTAGTGAGCTGCTCGGATAATTCGCTAACTGCTGCCCCAAAACCGAGCTGGAGAGTGCCTAAACTCGCGATCGTGTT
>JBBRVB010000207.1:0-7328 GCA_038247275.1 Chroococcales cyanobacterium | reverse complement strand
CTAGAGATCCCGAACCTTGTTTTCCCAATCCCAAAGCTGAACTGGATTTCTCTAGGTTAATCTGGTTTTCTCGCATCAGTACTATTACCTGTAAATCCTGACTACCAATCACTCAATTAGAGATCTGTCAGGTAGTCAGGGGTTTCCCCTGTCTTGTCTCACCTTTTTTGACGGGGAACCCGTCCAAAGGTGAGCCGCAAGTGGAGCACCTTTTCAAGACAACGTAACCTTGCAGAAGAATGAAACTAGAGTACGCCCAAGCAAAGTTTCTTTCACCCATTAGACGACGGAAACGTCGTCTCAGTCGATCCTTTGGAGAATCGCCCATCCTGTAAGCAACTCAACTTCTTCAAAGTCGGGTTGCTTTAACAGTTGACAGTTGACAGTGAACCTAATTCCTAATTTATAATTGTCCGACTCAATAGTACCGGACATGGAGCTTTGACGCGAACGTAATCAGATAGGGAATTACCTAATAA
The DNA here is from genome assembly GCA_038247275.1 of Chroococcales cyanobacterium. Taxonomy (GTDB): domain Bacteria; phylum Cyanobacteriota; class Cyanobacteriia; order Cyanobacteriales; family Chamaesiphonaceae; genus Chamaesiphon. The sequence continues at coordinate 6,849 of JBBRVB010000207.1, read as the reverse complement.
TCGATCGAGATCTGGTAGATTTTTAGCAATTGAGGGGCGACGATCTGGCGAACCGACCGCAATCAAATCCACATGAAACTCTTCAGCGGCTTTGCAAATTTCTTTACCAGGATCGCCGGTTGCTACGATACACTTATAGGCTACTCCTTGTTTTTTTGCTTCACTAATTGCTGGCGCAAAGATCGGATCGCGTTCGGGACTGGTTATCATCTCAGCAGCTTTTTTATCGGCTTTAACTTGAATTAAAAGTAATTGACTACCTTTGATATCGCGTAACATCGAGAGGGCTAATTTGAGTGATGCTTGGGCGGGGATAGAGTGATTGTATCCCACCATAATCCGATTGATACGTCTGGGATCGACATCATCTTTGACCAACAACATCGGACGGGAAGTGAGTTGAAAAACATATTGACTGACAGAATTGGCAAGGATCGATTCTAGTCGATTGAGTCCACGCGAACCCATGATAATCAAGTCAGAATTTTCCTCCTCAGCTACTTGACAGACGGTATCCTTCGGATCGCCCTGTTTGAGTCGCACGTTGACTTTCGCAGGATCGAGCTTGAGATACTCGATCGCATCAGCCAAGATTTTACCGCCAGCAGTGAGCTTTTCGGACATCAGTTGGGCAGATACTTGCGGAGTCACCACATGTAAGATGGTGACGTTTGCACCCTGGATGGCCGGAATTTCCATCAGCATTTTGAGCATCTGCTCGCATTTTCCCAATCCAGCAACAGCAATTAAAATATTTTGTATCATAGGGATTAGATCCTCGTCTAACTTTTAAATTAACTAGCAATGTGCCCGAACTCGAAGGCATCGAAATTTTAAGGATCGATCTTGGTGAGAGCTTGCTCGTGGCAGAATGGTTAAGTAATGTTTTATTATTCTCGATCTTGCACTACAATCGTCCCAATTCTGACGCGACCGCAACATTATTTATCATTTAGCTCAGACAAGACAAAGGGGATCTGAAGCTGGGAGGTGGGTTATTTTTGGCTGTGCCTGAGTGCCGCGATCGATAATACGCGATCGAGTTAAAATTTCAAACAGAACGGCACCTGTAGTCATGTCGCAGTGTGATGAGGTTCGCGTAATTAAATATTTTACGATCGAAATGTATGCCAGAATACATCTGCTTCTACATGGGTTGGTTAATATTTTACCCACACGGCAACGTCCCTAATATCTAAACCAAATGTAGTTTTCAATCATTGGTGTCGATCGTCAGTTCTAATCAATTTATGACAACTTTTCGATCGTAATTTGTAAATAGTAATCCGATCGAATCACTGCTGACTAACCCAGTTTGCGATCGATTTGCGATCGCAAACTGGGTTAGTCAGCAAGATGAGAAGACCTCAGACATGTTAAGATCGACCGATCTGTTGATGCTTAGTCAACAGATTAGTGCCTGTGCTGTGTACCCAAATCCAACACATTCTATGCCTAAAACATTATTCAAAGTAGATCTCACTCAGCCGATGGATAAACAGGAAATGCCCGGACACAATCGCTGGCATCCAGATATCCCTGCCGTTGCATCAGTTAACCCTGGCGACATCTTTCGGATCGAGTGTAAAGACTGGACGGATGGGCAGATTAAAAATAATGACAGCCCTGACGATATCCGTGATGTCGATTTAACGGTGGTGCATGTATTAAGTGGACCGATTTGGGTCAATGGTGCCGAACCTGGCGATATTTTGGTCGTAGATATCCTCGATATCGGTGCCTTGCAGGGCGATGAATGGGGCTTCACAGGTATTTTTGATAAAAAGAATGGTGGCGGCTTCCTGACCGACCATTTTCCCAATCCAGCCAAAGCAATTTGGGATTTAGAAGGGATTTATACCAAGTCTCGCCATATTCCCGGCGTGCGCTTTGCGGGGATCACCCATCCGGGCTTAATTGGCTGTGCGCCTTCTCATGAGCTGCTAGCGACCTGGAACAAACGAGAAGGGGAATTAATGGCGACGCAACCAGATCGGCGTACTTACGGTGCAGGTTTCGCCGGAGACATCCCCGTACTGGCAGCATTACCCAATCCGACAAATGCGATTTTGGGTAGTTTACCACGCGCTGATTTCGATCGAGTGGCAGCAGAAGCAGCCCGCACTGTGCCCCCCCGGGAACATGGTGGTAATTGCGACATCAAGAATCTCTCGCGGGGTACGAAGATTTATTTCCCCGTCTACGTCGAAGGTGCCAAATTATCGATGGGTGATATCCATTTCTCCCAAGGTGACGGGGAAATTTCGTTCTGTGGCGCGATCGAAATGTCGGGTTTTATCGACCTCCACGTCGAGATTATCAAAGGTGGAGTCGAAAAATATGCAATGGTTAATCCCATTTTCAAGCCCGGTCCCGTTCAGCCTCAGTACTCAGAATACCTAGTATTTGAAGGAATCTCGGTCGATGAGTTTACTGGTAAGCAATATTTTATGGATGTGCATATTGCCTATCGTCGTGCCTGTCTAAATGCGATCGAATATCTCAAGAAATTCGGATTCACCGGCGAACAAGCCTATCTCCTGCTCAGTTGTGCCCCGGTTGAAGGTCGAGTCAGTGGCATCGTCGATATTCCCAATGCGTGTTGTACCGTCGCAATTCCGACCGCAATCTTCGACAAGAATATTTTACCAGTTTGAGCGATTTAGCACTCTCAAATCCAGCCCCGTAATATGTAGACAACAATGCCGACATATTCGCGGATTGCTTGGGTGGTGAGAGCTAAACAATCTGCACTCGGTAAAAAGCTTAAAATCGCAGCTTCAGTTTGACGACTTGGTTCATCTATTTCTAGTTGAGAAATCCGATAGTCAGTAGGAGCTGCGATCGCGTCGATCCCGATCCGTTTGAAAATTGCCATCGATCGCGGCATGTGCATCGCGGAAGTAACAAGTAGAATCCGTTTAAAATTCTGCTCCTTCAAGATCTTTTCAACGTTGACGGCATTGTCACGGGTATTAAAAGAGTTGCCTTCGGTGATGATATCTACCTGGGGCACACCCATCGCCACTAATAATTTGCTGATATCCTCCGCTTCGGGAGTTCCCCCACCTTTCCAGGCGATTCGCCCCCCACTGATGATGATTTTTGGGGCTTTACCAGCACGATAGAGAGTTGCACCGTACCATACTCGATCGCCTGAATCGGCAAGATCTACATCTGGGCGAGGATAAGCTTGAGATCTGGTGGCACCACCCAAGATGACGATCGCATCCGCAGTTGGTAATTCAGCTTTGGGAATATTTCGCCACTCCAAAGATTGCGCTAACCAATTACTCGTCCACGCATTGCTACTTAGCAATAAAATCATCAAAGCCGCACCCATCGCTACGGGAGTCCACTTTGAGTTGAGCCACCACAATACTAAGGCGGCAATTAATAAGCAACAAGTTGCACCTAACGGGTAGAAGAATAGCGGAATGAGTTTGGAGATAAATAAAAACATTAAATCAATTAATAGTTGACGGTTGGGCGTGTTGGGTTTCATTCTTCAACCCAACCTACAGATCTCATCAGATCTCTACCATTTGCGCTCTATTTCCGATCGACAATTTTAATTTGACTAGCTGCATCAGCGGCTTTCGCACGGGCTAAATCTGTGGTTTCGGCTTTAGCAAGAGCTACACCCATCCGGCGATAGGGACGAGAGTCAGGTTTACCAAATAGTTTGATATCGACATCTGGCAGACTCAGAGCTGATGCTACTCCTGTAAAATAAATGCGATCGGCTGTTTCTGTCGCTAAAATGACGGCACTTGCAGCCGGAGCATACTGAATAATATTGGGGATTGGGAGTCCTAAGATCGCACGTAAATGTAGCTCAAATTCATTTAAATTTTGAGAAATTAACGTTACCATCCCCGTATCATGGGGACGTGGCGATAGTTCGGAAAAGATAACTTCATCAGCAGTAATAAAAAATTCTACCCCAAAAATTCCAGCTCCACCCAGAGCGTCGGTAACTGTCGTCGCGATCGCTTGAGCTGCTAAAACTTGGGCGGGGCTGATTGCGGCTGGTTGCCAAGATTCTTGATAATCACCACGTTCTTGACGGTGCCCAATCGGGGGACAGAAAATCGTCGGTGCATTCCACTGTTTGATAGTTAATAGGGTAATTTCGATTTCAAAATTGATGAACTCTTCAACAATTACCTTTTGACTATCGCCTCTCGAACCATCAATCGCATAATGCCAAGCCGTCTCGACTTCTGCTGCACTATGAACGACAGATTGCCCTTTTCCCGACGAAGACATGACTGGTTTGACAACATTTGGAAACCCGATTTCTGAAGAAATCGATCGCATCTCATCCAAAGTAGTAGCGTAGGCATATTTCGCCGTCCGCACCCCCAATTCTTGATGAGCGAGTTCCCTGATGCGATCGCGATTCATCGTGTAGTGAGTCGCCTTAGCAGTGGGAATGACAGTGATTCCGCGCTGCTCGAATTCAGCTAATTTTTCAGTTCTAATTGCTTCAATTTCGGGAATTATATAATCAGGTTGATGTTTGGAGACAACGCGTTCGAGATCTGCCCCACTCAACATCGAAATTACTTCAAACTCATCAGCAACTTGCATCGCTGGCGCACCTGGATATCGATCGACTGCGATGACATGATTACCGAGTCGTTGGGCGGCGATCGTAAATTCTTTACCTAATTCACCCGCTCCCAATAACATCAACTTTTTGGGCAGTTTAATCACGATCGGAGCATCAAAATAACATCTCTAATAGTCTAGCAACGATCGCGTGCTTAATTTCCAGATCGTCAAGCCAATCTTCATTCAGTTGACAGTTGACAGTTGACACGGTAGGAAACCTCCCGTATCGCCTACCTCCTCTACCTAGAAGGAAGAGGATTGGAGTAATGAATAGTCAGAATTAGTTGATAGTTGACAGTTGACAGCGAAGTGATTAAGGCAGAGATTTGAAACCTTACTGTTCAGTAATTATCAATTATCAATTATCAATTACCCTCTAACTCCAATGGACGATCGCTTCAATTGCCCATTTTGGACAACCACGATGAGTACTGACAGTTTTTTCACTAATTATATTCCCTTGAGTATCGACAATCGTCTCAGTTCTGACGATCGTTTCACCATGCTCTAGATAATTTTCGAGGACGCTAATCGTACTAGCACGGAGTTGTTGGTATGGTGATAAAATATCGTCCGTCAGCATACTACTCCGATCTTCATCCTCCAAGAGAGAAGTATCATCAGGTTGACTAAACACCGAGCTGGGCGTAGGAGAATTAGGTACAGAATAGAGATCGTCATCGGGCACAGCCTCGATCGCTAGTTTAGAGATAATTTTACCTAAAATATCACTATCCGTGCCACCATTGAGACTTTTTTGATTGGTACCCAGATCGGCATCATTGATGGCAGCAACATCGCCAATTTTGGCAATCCAAGCGATCCGATCTCTGAGTGAGAGTGAAATCAATCCCATTCGAGTTTGCAGATCCAATCGCTCATCTGTGCAGATCATTTGCTGAATCCGGTACCATTTCGATCGAGCCAGAATCAAAATATCTAATCCTAGCTCTACCGATCCCGGTTGTTGGCTCTGTTGCCATGTTTGCCACAACTGAGATGCTGGCTCATAATGCAGTGTATAGTGCTCGGGGATCTCATACTTTTGATATCGCACAAACCCGCGCTCGGCAGCCGTAGCATCGATCGGAATAAATTGACATTCAGCAATTGTTTCTTGAATGGCTTCTGAATATTTACTATCTTTTTTAACTAGAATATAATGCAACTTTTTGGCAATTTTATGAATTGCAATTAGTTCGCCGCTAGGAGTCGATAATTGTAATGAATTATGAGCATAATCGATTCGTAAATCTTGATTTACAACCAGGCGTTTCTTACCTTGGGCAAATCTCCAGATAATTGTTCGGTCGTCCAATTTTTCGCTCGGATATTCACGATCTTCCAAGAATCGACCGCGTTCCCAATCCGAGCGATTGGATAGGTCTTGTGAATCTTCGACAAAAGTTGAAGTATCTGAAAAATTAGGTTCGTTAGTCATTTGTAAGTAATAAATTTAATTTTAAGTTTGGCTAGTATTGCTAATTAATTAAAAGGTATCTAACTTAAAGCATTTACTAATTTTCGCTCTGACTTATTAGTGCAACTAGCACCCTGATTTTTAATACTATTTTTTCACAAAGCACTCGATCGGGTGACAATAGCAGTTTTAATCTTAAATCATCACAATTGCGAATTGCTAGATCTGACACGATGCTAAAAATTATTGAAATCCCTGCGTCTCTATTTAGAGTACCCAAAATTGTGGTGAGGATTACACCGGCTACTTCCCTGACTCGGCGTTACCAACTTACAGCCGGACTGCACCGTATGGGTGCCCTCATGTCTATGCTATTGCTGGTCTTGATGCACTACTGCAAGATGTGGACAGACTAGTGCAGGCACGATTGAGGAGGGGAGCAACTGGGAGAAGCTAAGGCTGATGGTGATGCCTTTTAAGCCTTTACCCTGTCTGACTAGTCTCGATCGACCGATGGATGTCGAGTCTAACACAGCATCATTGAGATCGCCAAAATGTATCGGAATTAATATGTGTTCGGCAAATTTGGTCATAAACTATAAGCTGCCATGCAAAAACCAAGAATTAGGATTGCATAGTGTAAATTGATACTCTTGTGTGTCAACAGATATAGTAGAGCGGAAATATTGCCAAAATGAAGAATTTGCTATCAAAAAATTTATTATCCCCGATCTTGATTGCGATCGCTGTCTGGACTGCGAGTTTGTCCCCGGCTGGAGCTAAACCATCAACCACCGTCGTGGCAAGCG
>JBBRVB010000206.1:0-7333 GCA_038247275.1 Chroococcales cyanobacterium | reverse complement strand
GCGATGTACACCTGCTTGGTGTCTATGGCCTAGTGGAACCACACCGATCCCTTCCCGAACTCGGAGGTGAAACGCTAGCACGGCGACGATAGTTGGGGGGTTGCCCCCTGTCAAAATAGCTCGATGCCAAGCTTAATTTTACCAAGTAAGAAAGCCTTCAATTAAATGATTGAAGGCTTTCTTACTTTAATCTGCTCAATTTGTATGAACGTGGATCGTCTGGTGAGGCTGTCTACTCAATAAAAATCAACTTTCATATTCGATTCTATCTCTCTAGTATCTATCGGTTGAACTGTACAGTTGCTGATTTTAGATGCTCGATCAAAGTGGGCTTAGCTAATGGCCCAATAATGTGATTCCAAGGCAAAATTCGATCGAGATTCCAAGTTTGATGGACATAAAAATCTAGCTCTGGCACTTGTCCTCGCAGCTCTTTAAATGCGCGCCGAAAACTGCCGATCGAATCTCCGTAATTACGGGTAAGCTCTAGTAGATATGATAACCGGCGATCGCCTCTAGAAATAATCGCTTGAATCACCGACCAATTATAACTTTCAGGACGAAATTCGATCCCATTTGGGGTAAGTTGTTTTTGCAGTAATTTCAATCTTTTATCAGCTTCTTTATTGACTCCAAACCATTGAAACGGCGTATGTGCTTTGGGCACAAAGGTACTGCACCCAAAGGTTAGACGTAAGCCTGGAACAGCTTTTTTGAGCGATCGCAGCATAGTAACTGTCTCTTCAATATCATCATTCTCTTCGCCTGGGACTCCCGCCATTCCATAGAGTTTCAATCCTTTCAAACCACCTGCTTTCGCATTGGCAGCAGCTTGAAATATCTCGTCAGTTTTGAGCTTCTTATTGACGATTTTTCTGATTCGTTCTGAGCCGCTTTCAACTGCTATTGTCAGAGATTTACTATCCCGTTGAGACAATATTTCAGCTAATCGCACAGTGACGGTATTGGTGCGGACTGAAGACACACTCAGTCGGACATCATCATACTTGGGTTGAGCGAGGTGTTCTAGTAATGCGGGGAAATTTGGATGTTGGGTAACAGACGCGCCGAGTAACCCTAATCGATTGGTAACTTTCAAACCATTATCGATCGCGGGAATGAGTGATTCTTCGACACTAGCAACGCGAAATGGTAAAGTCAAGTAGCTTGCCAAGCAAAAGCGACACATTTCTGGGCAACTACGGACGACTTCGACCATGAAAATATTTTCCCAGGCGGCTTTTTCGGTGACAACACTGGAGACAGAAAGGGTATTACCGCGATAGGTTTGTTTGGTAATAGTTGATGGGATGCTGCTATCGATCGGGACGATACTTGTAATTAGATTATCATCATATTCAATCTGATATAAGCTGGGAATATAAATTCCCGGTATCTGAGCTAAATGCTTGAGTTTAGTAAATCGATCGGCGATCCGAACTTGCTGATAGGCTGTAATAAAATTATTTAATAAATCTTCTCCGTCACCGACTAAAATCACATCGAAAAAATCAGCAAATGGCTCAGGATTTGCACTGAGAACTGGTCCACCACCAAAGACTAGTGGATCGTTGTCACCACGATCGCTACTACGAATCGGAACTTCTATCAACTCTAATAAATTGAGAATATTGACGTAATCTAACTCCCAAGATAGCGAGAATCCGACTAGTTCAGGCGATCGCGGTAAGGACTCACGGACATCTGTAAATAACCGATAAATATCTACATCCGATCGCATGGCTAAAGTTGCCCACACCACCTGATACCCTAAGCTAGTAATCCCGACTGTATAAGTATTGGGAAAAGCAAAGATCGTCGGAATCGCATCTCGCTCTGGCGATGCAGGAGTAAATAGTAAATGTTCAGAGTCAAAAACAGAATTGGACACGTTTGAGGGGGTAGAGGGTAGAGGATAGAGGATAGAGGATAGAGGATAGAGAGTGGTGTTGGGTAGTGGATGGGGAGTATGGGAAGCGGGATAAATAGAATGCAGTTCCAAAATCTCAATAAAACCTAAACCCTAAAACCTAAAACTTACCCTCTACCCCCTAATTTGTTTAAGCTTTGTTACCACCTGTCTAAAATGTGACAAAATTTGCCGAAAATAAGCGTGATGGCTAATTGTGGCTGAATCCTTTTTAAAAACCAGTTACTCCAAATAGGAAAAGTAATTATGGCACTTCAACGTGGGTCTAAAGTTCGCGTCCTTCGGAATGAATCTTACTGGTTCCAGGATGTTGGAAGCGTCGTCTCGATCGACCAAAGCGGTATCAAGTATAACGTCATCGTGCGTTTTGACAAAGTTAATTTCAGTGGCTACAGTGGCACCCCTGGCGGCGTAAATACCAATAACTTTGCAGTCAGCGAACTAGTGGAAGTTTCCGCGCCACCAGCTAAAGCTTCAGAACCAGCAGCAAAAGCAGCTTCATCAGCAACTAAAACTGCTGAAAAATAAGCGCGAGTGCGACTGGCAACTAGGACGGTCGATCGATCTATCCTAATTTCGGTTAGTTTAGATAGAGCCTACCCTATTTCCTAGTTACCAGTCTAACCATTAATTAATGCCAGAATTACCTGAAGTTGAAACAGTTCGTCGAGGTTTGGATCGGTATACACTCGATCGAGCGATAACTGGCACCGAAGTCTTATTACCACGCACGATTGCACATCCCGAAACGCCTGAAGAGTTCAGCTTTGGCTTAAATAAGACCAAAATTCAGAATTGGCATCGGCGAGGCAAATATTTATTCGCCCAGCTAGCCTCTACAGACACTCAGCAAGCCGCTGGATGGTTGGGAGTGCATTTACGTATGACAGGACAATTGCTGTGGGTAGAGAGCCAAACAGAGCTACATAAGCATACCCGCGTCCGCCTCTTCCTGGACAAAGATTGGGAAATTCGGTTTATCGATCAGCGGACATTTGGACAGATGTGGTGGATTCCCCCCAGCCAGCAACCGGCACAGGTGATGACAGGGATGGGCAAATTGGGACCAGAACCTTTCGATCCGGCATTTAGTGCCGAGTATCTTGTCGCTAAACTTCAAAAATCTCAGCGCAATATTAAAACCGTCATCCTCGACCAAAATTTAGTCGCTGGAGTAGGCAATATCTACGCTGATGAAGCTCTATTTATGAGCAAAATTCATCCCAGCACTCCGGCAAATCAATTAACAATTGCCCAGGTTGAGTTACTGCGCGAGTCCACGATAAACGTCCTCCAAACCTCGATCGACCAAGGCGGCACTACTTTTAGCAATTATCTCAGTGTCCAAGGCACCAACGGCAATTATGGGGGCATGGCGTGGGTGTATAATCGCACCAAGCAACCCTGTCGAGTTTGTCAGACTCCGATCGAGAAAATTAGGTTAGGCGGTCGCGGTACTCACTATTGTCCGCATTGCCAAGGAATCGATTGAGTGGATCTCTTACACTAGGAGATGGGCAGACTGACAGAGGTTATTCGAGAATTTATCGCGTTGCCAATTAATAACTAGTTTCGAGCGCAAGCAGGTAGCTGTAGCCGCATTGATATCTAATTTTAGTGGTTGTCGATCGAGGGCAGAAAATTTAGATCTGGCGGCGATCCGAGCGTGAGTATGACGATCGATTCAACCGATTCATGCCTACAAATCGGTTTCGCGTTGCAATTGGTGACGAAACTTAATTGGCAACAATATTTAGATACCTATTTAAGTGAAGATAAATCGATCGAGTGGATCGGGGTTGTCTAAATATATTCGACCATGAAATCGATCGATAAGAATCCAGTTTGTAACAGTTGATGGATTAGTCGGCGATCGATTTTACCACTGGTATTCGGAGCTATATAGGTGAGCTAAAGCTGTGCAATTCAAGCTACCCAGGCGCATCTCTCAATATTTTGCCATCCCCCGCACCCGTGCGCCTATAATAGACGGATACAAACAATCGAGCATTTACTACTGTGACAGCACCAGGAAGTTACAAAAACACAGTCAACTTACCCCAGACTAAGTTTGATATGCGGGCTAACGCGGTTGTTCGCGAACCCGAGCTGCAAAAATTTTGGGCAGACGAGCAAATTTTTGAACGACTGTCACAGTCTAATCCTGGTGAGATTTTTGTACTTCACGATGGCCCGCCATACGCCAATGGTACGCTGCACATGGGTCATGCGCTCAACAAGACGCTCAAAGATATCATCAATCGCTATCAACTGCTCCAGGGGCGAAAAGTTCGCTATGTACCCGGTTGGGATTGTCACGGACTGCCGATCGAGCTTAAAGTAATCCAGGATATGAAGCCAGCGGAACGCCTGAGTCTGACTCCGTTAGAATTACGTCAAAAAGCAGCAGCATTCGCACTGAAAACGGTTGAATCACAGAAGATTGGCTTTAAACGCCTGGGCGTTTGGGGTGAATGGGATCGACCCTACCTCACCCTGCAACCCGAGTACGAAGCCGCCCAAATCGGCGTATTCGGACAAATGGTATTGAAGGGCTATATCTATCGCGGCTTGAAGCCCGTACATTGGAGTCCCAGTTCTAAGACTGCTCTAGCAGAAGCGGAGCTAGAATATCCCGAAGGACATGTCTCGCGGAGCATCTTTGCTGCATTTAAAGTCATGCAGGTTACAGATGCCGCCAGAGCGATTTTAGAGCCATATCAAGACGATCTAGCTGTCGCGATCTGGACGACAACGCCGTGGACGATTCCGGCAAATCTAGCAGTGGCGGTAAATCCCGAATTGAATTACGCGATCGTCGAAGTTACCGGACGCGACGATAATCATTATACAGGCTGCAAATACGCGATCGTGGCTGCGGATATGGTCGAGGGTTTAGCGGCTAAACTAAATCTCAACCTGACGCATAAAGCAGTAATTAAAGGTGCAGATCTAGAACACGTTATCTACAAGCATCCACTCTACGATCGCCACAGTCCCGTCATTATCGGTGGCGACTATATCACGACTGAATCGGGGACTGGCTTGGTACATACCGCACCAGGGCACGGACAAGAAGATTATATCGTCGGACAAAAATATGGGCTAGCAATTCTGGCACCTGTAGATGGTGATGGTAATTTTACCGAGGAAGCAGGGGAATTATTCAAAGGTGCGAATGTTTTGGGTAACGGGAATGAATTAGTAATTCAAGCCCTGCTCGAACAAAATGCACTGCTGAAAGAGGAAGCCTACTCCCATAAATATCCCTACGATTGGCGCACCAAAAAGCCCACCATCTTCCGCGCGACCGAACAGTGGTTTGCATCAGTCAAAGGGTTTAAAGAAGCGGCTCTACAAGCAATTACTGAAGTCGAATGGATTCCCGCTCAAGGTGAGAATCGGATCAGACCGATGGTAGCCGAGCGATCGGATTGGTGTATCTCTCGCCAGCGTAATTGGGGCGTACCGATTCCGGTTTTTTACGACAATGAAACTAACGAGCCACTACTAACCGAAGAAACGATCGGACACGTTCAAAATATCTTCCGCGAACATGGTTCGGATGCTTGGTATTCGATGTCTGTCGAAGAATTATTACCCGAAAATTATCGTCACAATGGACGTAGTTATCGGTTGGGTACAGATACAATGGATGTCTGGTTTGACTCTGGTTCCTCCTGGGCAGCGGTAGCCAGACAGCGGGATAATTTAGCTTATCCAGCAGATCTGTATCTCGAAGGATCGGATCAACATCGCGGCTGGTTCCAATCCAGTTTACTTACTAGCGTCGCTACTAATGGGATCGCACCATTTAAAACCGTCCTTACCCACGGATTTGTGCTGGATGAAAAAGGCGAGAAAATGAGTAAATCATTGGGAAATATCATCGATCCGATGACGATTATGGATGGTGGTAAGAACCCGCAAAAAGATCCAGCTTATGGAGCCGACATCGTGCGGTTGTGGGTATCTTCAGTAGATTACTCCAACGAAGTGAGAATCGGCCCGAATGTGCTCAAGCAATTATCCGATGCTTCTCGCAAAATTCGGAATACAGCAAGGTTTCTGCTCGGAAATATCCACGATTTCGATCCGGCGAAACATGCGGTGCCTTATGCTGAATTACCAGAACTCGATCGCTACATGCTGCATCGAATGAGTGAAGTATTTAGCGAAATTACCGAATCATTCGATCGCTATCAATTCTTTAAGTTCTTCCAAACCGTTCAGAATTTCTGTATTGTCGATCTGTCCAACTTCTATCTAGATATCGCCAAAGATCGACTCTACATCAGCGCACCTGACTCCTTCCGCCGTCGCAGTTGTCAGACAGTCCTCGCCATTATCCTCGAAAATCTCGCTCGCGCGATCGCTCCTGTCCTCTGTCACATGGCAGAAGATATCTGGCAGTATTTGCCCTATCCAACCCCTTACAAATCCGTATTTGAGTCCGGCTGGGTCAAACTCGATTCGCAGTGGTCACAGCCAGATCTAGCCCTCACCTGGGACAAGATCCGCGACCTGCGGACAGATATCAATAAGGTGATGGAACAGGCGCGGACAGATAAATCGATCGGTTCTTCCCTAGAAGCGAAGGTGTTGTTGCAAGTGACAGATCCGCTCCTCCGAGCCAAATTGGGAACGATGTCGTTTGGTTCATCAATCGCTCACAGCCACATCCGAGCGGTAAGTATGAGCAGCGCAATACTAGTGGATGAGGGGATGTCTCGGACTCCGACAATCGACAAAATCGTCAACAATCCGTCACTACTAGAGTTGCAAGCAACATTGCGAAGTGGTAGTAATGCGATCGGGGCGACAATTGCCACAGCGATCGAGGCTTACAATAAAGGTTGGCGATTGATTGGGAATACTTTATTAGTATTAACTGGCGCATTTGGGCTATACGTCGCGATCGGATTGATCGATGTTGTCAATCGCATTCCATTTGTAGAAACTACCCTCCAAGGTGTCGGGTTGGTAATGAGTACGATCTTCATCGTACGGAACTTATTAACCAAAGAAAAACGTCAACAAACAATCGATCGAGTCGTTGCTTATAAAGACCAAATTATTGGCGCACAAACTTACACCGAACGTAAAGTATCAGCGATCGAAGATTCGGATCTATTAATTCCTTATTCACCTGCAAATACCCCGGCTCAGACCACACATCAACATCGATCGAATGGCATCGACGAATTGCGGTATCTCTTCCTCGCATCTCAAGTCGAGTTAATTGATGATGCAAATCTACTCGCAGACTGCCAACATCAAACAACGAGTGCAGGTGGGAAAATTGGCGTAATCAAAGCAGATGGTGGAAAATGCGATCGGTGTTGGAACTACTCACCGACAGTCGGCGAAAATAGCGAACAGCCAGCAATTTGCGATCGCTGT
>JBBRVB010000205.1:0-7356 GCA_038247275.1 Chroococcales cyanobacterium | reverse complement strand
GTACTCAAACGAAGCAAATATCCTTAACTCGTTGGCATAGCCTCTCCCCTGGAGACACTCACGTTAGTTTAGATAAATTTACTCTGTAACGATCGTTTGGAACGTTTTTGATGTTGAGAACAGATGGTACGATCGACTAGTCCGATATAATTGGACTAAGCGATCGTACCAACAGCTCGATCTGTTGTGACTAAAAAATGCACCTTCCCACATTCAAATTGCTGATTGTTGAAGACTTGGCGATACATAGAGATCTGTATCGACACACTCTCAGCCAAGACTCAAGCTGTGTTTATCAAATGTTGGAAGCGGAATCTGTTGCAGCGGGGCTGGAACTGTGCTGTACTAGCTCGATCGATGCGATCCTGCTCGATTATGCGCTGCCGGATGGCGATGGGCTGGCGTTTCTAGCAGCACTAAACGCTCAGAGCAATGGCAGTAGTCCACCTGTGGTGATGCTGACGGGCATGGGCGACCAAAGAATTGCGGTCAGAGCCATGAAACTGGGAGCAGCAGATTATTTAGTCAAGGGCAACCTGACACCAGAACTATTGCAATCGACGATGCGAAGTGCGATTGAGAATACTCGCCTCCGGCTGCAATTGCAGCAGTGTCACGATCGACTGCGGATCTCGATCGATACGATGCTCGATTGCTTTGGCACCTGTAACGCGGTGAGGGATGCCGCAGGGCAGATTATCGACTTCCAGGTTGATTACCTAAATGCGGCGGCACTGGAGAGCAATGGTCTGACTGCTGCTGACATCGGGAGAGGGATCTGTGAAGTGATTCCGGCGATGCGCGAACGGGAATTATTTGAAGATTACTGCCGTGTGGTAGAGACGGGAATACCGCTGTCTAGGGAAGAGACGATCTATCGGGATGTGTTTGGAACGCAACAGATCGATCGCATCTATGACGTGCGAATCAATAAGTTAGATGATGGGTTTGCGGCTGCTTGGCGCGATGTAACCGTCCAAAAGCAAGCGCAACTCGCGCTGCAAGCCAAGAATCAGCACATCACGACGATTTGGGAAAGCATGCTTGATGCGTATATCACGCTCGATCGCGAGTGGCGGATCGTCTACACCAATCCGGCGGCGACTGAAGTAGTCCGCCAATTAGTCGGTCTTGCACCTGCAGAATTTCTAGGTAAAACCCATTGGGAAGTTTTTCCGTGGTCGGTCGGGAATATCGTCGAGCAAGAATATCGCCGCGCTGTAACCGATCGAGTGGCAGTGCATTTTGAGGTGTTGTACGAGCCAACTGGCACCTGGTTCGAGATTCATGCTTATCCGTCGGAGAGTGACTTAGGGATTCATTTTCAGGATATTAACAAACGCAAACAGCATGAAGCAGCACAGATTCAAGCCGAGCGAGAGCGCGATCGATTCTTCGATTTATCGGTCGATCTGCTGGCGACCGTCAATTTCGAGGGTTATTTCTTGCGGCTAAATCCAGCTTGGGAGCAGACTTTTGGCTTCACTACCGCAGAATTAATTGCACAACCCTATCTAGACTTCGTACATCCTGATGATATCGCCACAACGCTAGCGACTACCCAAAGATTGAGTGCAGGTGAGATGGTGATGAGGTTTGAAAATCGCTATCGGTGCAAAGATGGCTCCTACCGTTGGCTGTCGTGGAGTTCGAGACCGTATGACGAGCAGAATTTACTATATACAGTCGCCCATGACATCACCGAACGGAAGCGCGATGAAGAATTACTTCGCCAGAGTGAAGAATTAACCCGTCGCATCCTCGAAAGCAATCGCGACTGCATCAAAGTTGTGGACTTAGAAGGTCGTTTGATTTATATGAATGATTACGGACAGTCGCTGATGGAAATTGATGACTTCTCGACTGTCGCAAATAGTCAATGGCTCGAATTCTGGCAAGATAACGAACTCGAATTAGAATCGGCCCGAACTGCTTTTAGCACCGCGTTGGCGGGGAAAGTCGCTCGGTTTGATGGTTATTGTGCGACTGCCAAAGGTACGCCGAAGTGGTGGGAAGCAATTGTGACACCGATCCTCAATACCGAAGGTCGTGTCCACCAAATTTTATCGGTTGCTCGTGATATTACCGATCGCCAACGCCAATCAGCCGCACTACTTCAGAGCGAACGCAAGTTTAGTGCCATTTTCAACCAGACCTTCCAGTTAATGGGATTAGTGAGCCTCGATGGAGTCTTGCTGGAAGTCAATCATGCCGCCCTAACTTCGGTCGCGGCTTCAAAGTCCGAAGTCATCGGTCAAAGCTTTTGGGACACTCCCTGGTGGCAGACAGAGCAGCTCCAGCAGCAACTCAGAGACGCGATCGCCACTGCCGCCAGCGGTCAATTTGTGTGCTACGAAGTAGAATTTCCCAATCCCAATGGCGGGGTAACGATTACCGACTTTTCGCTCAAACCGATCTTTGATGAGGTCGGACAAGTTGAGGCGATCGTCGCAGAAGCCACTAACATCACCGATCGCAAACAGGCTCAAGCCGATTTGGAACAGCGCAATCAAGAGCTAGACAGCTTTGTCTATGTTGTCTCTCACGACCTCAAAGCACCCCTCCGAGCTATTGCCAGTCTCTCTGAATGGATCGAGGAAGACTTGGAAGGTTCGCTCAGTGTCGCCAATCAACAGCAAATGGCACTGTTACGCAGCCGAGTATATAAGATGGAAGCCACGATCGATGGATTGCTCGACTATGCCCGCATCGGGATCGCCGTTGAGACGATCGAGTCAGTCTCAATCGCCATACTGCTAGCTGAGGTCATCGATTCGTTGGGGTACTCTCTCGGGACGGGAATCGCCCCACCGCCGACATTTACGATCGAGCTACCGACCGAACTGCCGATGCTATCGACTCGGCGGCTACCCTTATTCCAAGTATTCGCCAATCTCATCGGCAACGGCATCAAACATCACGATCGAGTGGATGGCTCGATCCAGATTTCGGTCGAGGATCGTGGTGACTGCTATGAATTTGCGATCGCTGATGATGGCCCAGGCATTGCGCCAGAGGATCACGATCGGATGTTTAAGATCTTCCAAGCCGTGAATCCGCAAAATCGATCCGACAGTACGGGGATCGGGCTGGCAATTGTCAAAAAAATTGTCGAAGCCGAAGGTGGTAGGATTTGGCTAGAGTCTCAAGTAGGTCAGGGTACGACATTTTACTTTACCTGGCTCCAGCGTTAGCCTAGCCGTAACATCGATCGCATCCTATTTACTCACCGCCTAGAGTGATTCGCCATTCGTGCAGTTTATAGGAAACACAATGGTTTTGGATTAACGGATCGGCTGCGACGATTTGCTCGGCTTCGGCGAGAGAATCAGCTTGAAATAACATCATTCCACCCCCACGTTCGCCCCAGTATCCAGTTTTCGCTTGATGTCCTCGATCGATCAAACCTTGTACATAGACTTTGTGTGCGGGGATATATCGATCGAATTCCGGTTTGGGAACTATTCCAGTTTCAATTTTGACAAACCACATAGGTAGGGGATAGGGGATAGGGGATAGGGACGAGGATAAAGATGAGGATTTAAGATTGATAGACATGGTTTCAATTGCGGATCTTCCCTACTCCCTTTCTTAACTATCCCCTATCCTCTATCCCCTATTCCCTAGCTCTGAGCAATTGTCGATAGTGGCAAAAAGATCGTCAATACTTCGCCCTGTTTGACGTGTTGGCGCACGATCAGTTTACCACCGAGGAGTTGAAAGAGATTTTTAGTCACATTCATATTCAGACTAAGATTGCCTGTTTCTGGTTGAAAAGTCAAGAGTTGACCGATCGCGTGTCGTACCGTCGGTGCCGTATGGGGACTTTCATCAGCTTCTGGTTGAGATTGGAGTTGGAGTTTTAATCTGTCACCGACGGGAGTAACTTCGACTTGGATGTGGCTCCCAGAGGGGAGGTTGCGCGTAAAGTTTTCGACTAAGCCAGTCAAGACGCGATCGAGGATGGTGGGATTGCTGACGACAGTGGGGAGTTTGTGCGGAATTGCTACCGCCAGATTGAGATTGCGGCGTTCGGCTTGTTGTTGCCACTGGGGGAGACTGTGCTCCAATAGTTCGCCAATCGACATGGTTGTCAGATCTACGGTTTGGGATGGGGCGGTAGTGGCTAGTTCCACACCACTAAAAATCAGTTCCATCCGATTGATTTGTTCGGTACATTCACGATCGATCGCCCCCAGGCGTTTGAGTACGCGCGGCGATAAGTCCGGCTGACGCAGTAACAGCCGTGTCATCGTCCGAATCGTAGTTAGTGGGGTGCGAATTTCGTGAGTGAGTGCTTGGATCAGTTCGACATCCGCCGCGAGTTTGGTGGGTAACTCTATTTGCTGCTGTGTGGGGGCTAGCTGGGCTGTAGGCTGGTGTTCTAGGAGATATTGACTAAATGCCATCACCCAGCGATAATCAGGCTCGATCGGGCTAAATTGCGCGGCTAGCTCGTCCAGATATGATAAGTGTTGGGGGGCTGTGAGCATCATCCTGCCCCGCAAGGATTTCCATGCCAAATCGAGATCGTCAGGATCGAATGAAAATTGACAGCGCGGTTCGCCATCCTCTTCACCTAAGACGACGACTAAGCTAAATTGGCTGGTTAAGACTAGACAAAAGCGTTCGTCTGCGAGGGGATCTGTGGGGAGTAATTCGATCGGAAAATGATGAGATTGGGCAAAGTCTGGCTGACGCTCTGTAGATTTACAGGGTAGGAGTTGACGGTTGGTATGGGGAGTGGTGAAGGTAATCGCCTGGAGTTGAGAGACGATCGCCGGATGGCTGAAGATGGGCAGTGGTGCGGTGATTAATAATCCCTCGATCGTCGTTTCTTCACTGAGATCCTGCACCCCAATCGGACTAGGTAAAGATTTCAACAGCAAAGTTTCTACAGATGCGATCGCACTTTGCCACTGGCTGTGTGCCCTAAGTAGCAATTCTTGCCGATCTGTCGATGGATGTGGATCTGGAGGATTAAATTCGGGTACGAGTAGATCGATTCCCGTTGATTCCGCTTTAGCTAATACTTCGCTCAATGTTGGGAGCAACCACTTTCTGACCACAATATACCCGATCGCTAAGACTCATTCCCAAAGATTAACGGATCGATCGGACTCGATCGCAGGTGTAAAACCGAACTCTAAGTAGGCTAATATCCGTCAGATCGATCGTAACTAACAGTATAGAGACACTCCCTACCCCCTAGTGATATCCATTTGCTGCCAAAAAATCAGGTGTAATGATTTCCCGCTGTCTCGACGGCGAGTTTTGAGTAGATCCCATTAACTTTTCGACGTATTTTCCCAAAATATCTGCTTCCAAATTTACCCACTCATTCGGCTGAAGTTGAGATAAATTTGTAGATGAGTAAGTATGGGGAATTACCGCTACTGTAAACCAGTCACCATTGGGCGCACAATCAGCGATCGTCAAGCTGACCCCATTCACCGCAATACTCCCCTTGGATACCAGATAACGACTGACATACTGCGACCATTGTTCGGTCATTGCTTCAGGTGCGGCGAAGCGCATTTCCCAGGAAGTAGCAGTAGACTTACTAGAGACTAGTCTGCCGATCCCGTCGATGTGCCCGGTGACAAAATGACCGCCAATTTTGCCCCCAACTCGCAAAGATGTTTCCAAATTTGCATGGGTAGATGTGCGATCTCTTTGCCCGATCGTTGTCCGATCTATCGTCTCAGGTGAGACAGTGACAATAAAACCCTGTGGTAATATTTCTTCGACTGTTAAACATGCGCCATCAACAGCTACACTATCACCAATACTCAAATCAGTTAAGATCGGCTCTGCATCTGCAAAACCACATGAAACTTCTAGCCTGTCCTCGGTCAAAAGGCGTAAATTTCCCAGCGATTGGACTAGTCCTGTAAACATCTATTTTCAGTCAAAGTACTATTCGCGATCGAGCATTTCATAGGTCATCCTTGATACATGTCGGCACATAATTACTGAGGCTCAAGCTTGCCAAACTAATCTACGTCGATTCTTATTTTAAACTTAATATCCACAGCCAACTCACTTGGCAAATAATCTCACCCCAGCTACCATCCGCGAAATGAAAGTAACAAGTGTCGCATTCGACACAATATGTTAGCATTTCAACCGATCGCGTTCGGAACCACCCACCTCAATAACTAATTTACATAGGAAACCATCATGATCGAAATGAAAGTAGCGGGGATTGCCTTGGATGCGGTATCTCGGAGTCCGATCATTCTACTTAAAGATGCCTCAGATCGTCGCGCTCTGCCGATCTACATCTCCCAAGAACAGGCAAAGGCGATCGTCAATGCTCTGGAGAAACAAACACCACCTAGACCATTTACTCACGATCTGATGGTGAATATCTTTGATAGCTGCGATCTCAAGGTCGAGCGGATTACGATTAATTCGCTGCAAGACAATACTTTCTATGCTTCGATCGCTATTATCAGTAACGGTCAAACCCGGGAAATCGATGCCCGTCCCAGTGACGCAATTGCGATCGCCATCCGCACTAAGGCTCCGATCTGGGTTATCGAAGAAGTCATTGCTGATGCTTCGATTCCGGTAGATCGCGATGCTGATGAGCAAGAGCGTCAAGCTTTCCGCAGCTTTGTATCCAATCTCTGTCCTGACGATTTGATTCGTAAGGGTGGCTATGCGGGATAGGTTTTAGGTTTTAGGCTTTAGGCTTTATGCTTTGGGCTTTAGGCTTTGTGCTTTGGGCTTTAGGCTTTGGGCTTTAGGTGAGAAGAGAAGGGTGGGGTTTGTTTATACGTTACCGTACCCTTGATGAGTAGCTAATGGAGCGATTAGGTGAGTAGGAAGTAGGGAGGGTCAGACATTCGATCTAACACACTCCAACTACAAACTACAAATTTAGACTAAAGCTGGAACGGGGACGCTTAAATGTGGATAGAGTGGGAACCCTGCACACAAAGTTTCAATCCGATCGATACAATTTTTGGCTACTTTATCATCTTCGGGATTGAGCAAGCGATCGGCGATAATATTCGCAATCTCGACAAACTCAGTCGTACCCATGCCGCGAGTCGTCATCGCGGGGGAACCTAGCCGTAAACCACTAGTGACAAACGGTGATGCTGGGTCGAAAGGTACAGTATTTTTATTAGCGGTGATATTCACATCACTAACTAACAAATCAGCTTGTTTACCGGTCATGCCGATCGATCGCAAGTCAACTAACATCAGATGGTTGTCAGTCCCATCAGAAACGATTTTGAAGCCCCGTTGTTGAAGTTGACTCGATAACGCTTGGGCATTGGCAATAACGTTGCCGCAATAGGTCTTAAAGGCGGGCTGGAGGGCTTCGCCGAAGGCTACAGC
>JBBRVB010000204.1:0-7366 GCA_038247275.1 Chroococcales cyanobacterium | reverse complement strand
ATGGATTGTTTGCAGCAATTGTGAGCGAGATTGCAGCATTAGGCTTGAGCAACTAACAACAGCTCTGGAGTTTTAATGCTTGAATCATGAATTCTTTAGGGATAAAAACTCATTTGCGGTAGTCCGAGTGTTTCATCCCAAGCCATCATCGCATTGAGACATTGGATTGCTTGTCCGGCTTGTCCTTTGATGAGATTATCGATCGCGGAAACTACGATTACTCGCCCTGTTCGGACATCAACTTCGACGGCAATGTAACAGAGGTTGGTACCAGCAGCCCATTTTGTCTGGGGATAGATGCCACCTTCAAGGATGCGGACGAATGGTGAGGATCGGTAGAAAGCTTTGTAGATAGTAATTAAGTCCTCAGTGACTAAGCCCGGATCGCGGATTGTGGCGTAGACAGTTGCGAGGATGCCCCGTACCATCGGGATTAAATGAGGCGTAAATTGAACTTTGACATCATGGCTGGCAAGATCGCCGCAAACTTGCTCAATTTCGGGTGTGTGGCGATGTCCAGCGATGCTGTAAGCCGCAATACTGTTATCGGCTTCTGCTAGCAATAGGTTGGTTTTGGCTTGTCTACCGCCCCCAGAGGTGCCAGATTTGGCATCGATGATGGCGGTATCTGCGTCGATTAAACCTTGTTTGAGTAAGGGTGAGAGGGCGAGGAGGCTGGCGGTAGGATAGCAGCCGGGACAGCCGACGAGTTTGGCGTTGCGGAGTTTGGCGCGGTAGAGTTCGGGTAAGCCGTAGACAGCTTGTGCTGCCGTGTCGCGATCGGTACGCGGAATCTTATACCATTGGGTATAGGTATCGAGATCTGTAAATCGGTAGTCGGCGGATAGGTCGAGGACGCTACAGCCTTTGGCGATTAACTTTGGTGCGAGTTCACAGGCTAAACCATTGGGGAGGGCGAGAAATACGGCTTGACACCTAGCGGCAATCACATCAACATCGATCGATTCGATCGTGAGATTTAACACATGACTGAGATGGGGATAGAGATCCCCAAACTTTTTGCCCGCGCTACTAGCTCCGCCCAAATAGGCAATCTCGATGGCGGGATGATCTTGCAATAAGCGCACCAACTGGACACCACCATAACCCGACGCACCCACAATCCCGACTTGAAGACGATTAATCTGCTCACCCATGAATGTTATGACCTATATAATAAAGAAATTAGTACCATATTCATGGTGAGAAATACCAACTAGTTTGACCCTAAATTCAAAATTAGTTTTGAACTAGGCGATCTGACCAGAGGCTTGCGCCAATCGACGATCGATCTAGAGTTTTGACTCGATCTGATGGACTATACAGTTTACCAACATTTTACCGATCTGTGATAGCAATTTCTTCTACTGACACGTCCGATTTTGAGTTTGACACGATTTCTGCCGCCCTACTAGACTTCGCAGCAGGCAAAATGGTCGTGGTGGCAGATGATGAAAATCGAGAAAATGAGGGCGATCTGATCTGTGCGGCGCAAACAATCACCGCAGATCGGATCAATTTTATGGCTGTCAATGCGAGAGGATTGATTTGTCTAGCGATGATGGGCGACCAATTGGATCGACTGGATCTACCATTGATGGTGACCAATAATACCGACCCCAATAATACCGCTTTTACAGTCAGTATCGACGGTAATCAGCAATTGGGCGTTACTACTGGCATTTCTGCCGACGATCGCACGCGCACGATTCAACTGGCGATCGATCCCCAGAGTAAACCAGAAGATCTCCGCCGTCCGGGGCATATTTTTCCGCTCAGAGCGCAAGAAGGTGGGGTCTTAAAGCGGGCAGGACATACCGAGGCGGCTGTGGACTTGGCGAGACTGTCTGGCTTGGCTCCAGCGGGCGTTATTTGCGAGATTCAGAATGCTGACGGTTCGATGGCAAGACTCTCAGATTTATTTGTCTATGCACGCACTCATAATTTAAAGATTATTAGTATTGCCGATCTGATTGACTATCGGCTCCAACACGACCGGTTTGTCCACCGTGAAGCCATTACCAAGCTCCCCAGTCAGTTTGGGCAGTTTAAGATCTATGGCTATCGCAATCTCTTAGATGCTACTGAAACCGTCGCCATTGTGAAAGGCGATCCGGCTGATTTTGTTGACAAACCCGTAATGGTGCGGATGCACTCGGAATGTTTGACAGGTGACGCATTGGGATCGCTACGCTGCGACTGCCGGATGCAGCTCCAAGCCGCACTCAAGATGATTGAAAATGCTGGGGCGGGTGTGGTGGTTTACTTGCGCCAGGAAGGGCGTGGCATTGGGCTAATCAATAAGCTCAAGGCTTACTCACTTCAGGATCTGGGATTGGATACTGTCGAAGCGAATAACCGCCTCGGTTTTCCCGCCGATCTGCGGAATTATGGGGTGGGTGCTCAGGTGCTCAACGATCTCGGGATTAGCAAGATTAGGTTGATTACCAATAACCCGCGCAAAATTGCGGGACTCAAGGGCTATGGCTTGGAAATGGTCGATCGAGTGCCGTTATTGATCGAAGCTAATGACTACAATAATGACTATCTAGCCACCAAAGCCGCAAAACTCGGTCACATGTTGCTGCAAACCTATCTCATCACCGTTGGGATTACCTGGAATGAGGAACCGTTGGATGTTACCGCGCGATACGATCGACTAGATAAACTGCGTCACCTCGCCCAGATGCATAATCTCCTTCTCAGAGAGGAAGCTAGACCAGTTGGTACTGCTTTATTTGGTACTCCTTCCCTCACTTTTCATCTGGGCTTCGACCAAGCAAACCTGGCAATCGAAGGTTGGTACCAAGACCCAAATCATCCTTACGTTCAAGCAATCTTCAAGATCTTGGATGAGATTGAGACGCTCCCTCACATCAATCGGTTAGAATTTTTGGTGGCAAATGGGTTGGATCCGCTAACTGGATTACAAACACAAATCGATCGACACACATATCCCAAATCTCAATTACCTTCTACTCTAAATTCACAATTGGAACTTCAGGTGATTTATAGCTTCTGTTAGTTTAAAGTCGATTGTAATTAGCTAATGACTACCAAAATAAGCTGCCATTTATCCCTTGTCTGCGTTTTAATCTTACTGGGCATCGCTCCTGCGGCTAATGCTTACAGTGCAGCGGATCTCAAAACCCTGATGACCACGAATAAATGTGTCGGCTGCGATCTGAGCGGCATCGATCTTAGTAACAAAAAGTTAATAAATGCCGATCTGCAAGCCGCAAATCTGATCGGGGCAAATCTCACTGGCACAAATTTTGCAAACGCCAATCTCGGTGGTGCCAATCTCACTGGATCTAATGTCACTAATACCAATTTCACTGGAGCGACCTTACAAGCAGCTAGCTTAGTTAATGTCAATTTTGTCAATACCAATCTGACCCGGACCGATCTTTCTTATGGTAATCTCGTCAATACCAAGTTTAGAAGTGCGATTCTCACCAACACCGATCTCTCAGCCGCAAATTTAGCATTAGCCGATTTTAGTGGTGCAAACTTGAGTAGTATCAACTTCACTGATGCTAATTTAGCTGATGCTAAAGGTGTAACTTCACCCCGGACAAGCGATCCTAATAGTCCGTCAAATCCGACAATCCCACAGGGCGGAAATAGAAACACAGCTCCAGTTCGGGCGATTCCTAATGTGGATGAAAGCAGCTCTACGATTATGCAGCGGCGACGCACCTATCGGATTCCACCTGGATTGGGTCGTCCACAACGGCTATTACCTGGTGCTACTCGCCAATCTACACCCATCAATTTTGGTAATGAGTGAAAGTTTGAGAGCCTATTTTCGATTAGTCCGATTAGTTTGATGGACGATCGCATAACCGATCGATAGTGAAAAAACAGCGACAGCTAAGGCAATTAGGTCGCTACTACTTTTCTTTTCGAGATCGAGAATAATAATTTTTCGAGAAACAGCGATCAGGGATGTGACGATGACTAGTTCTACCTGGATGACGTGCTTTCGCAGATATGCTGTGATATTTTCTAGGATTTCTAGGGCGATTAAAACATTGAGAAATAGTCCAAATAATTCAAATAGGGTAGTATTAAAACTATCATTACTCGGTCGCTCGACCGTTAGTAAAAGCTTTTCAATGAGCGCGTAGCTTAAATGAAAGATCGCGATGAATGTTACAAGAATCATCCCGATCGAGAGGAGCTTGGAAACAATACCTTCAATCGATTCGATCGTTTCTATGAATTTTTCATCTTCAGTAAGTACTGCTTTCAACCTTCGGAATATCCTAATCATTGTTGGCGTAGCCTTTTTAAAAATAATTATACTTGCCTAATTTTATCGCTATTACACACTAATTGTATAACTAAATACAACTAAAAAACTCTCTTAATCGATCGATTAAGAGAGTCTAATAGTAAGTGCTAATACATTAGCTCTAGCCGCCAGCAGCTTGAAGTCTAGCTCTGGCACGTTTAAAAGCTTGATTAGCTTGAATTAGTTCTTGGCTATTGCCAGCGGTGACAGTTGCTAATTTTTGTGATGCTGTTGTAAATTCGGTTTGAGCTTGTTCGCGATCGATTTTTTCGCCCAATTCGGCACCATTAACAAGTACGGTAACTTCGTCATTGTCAATTTCGGCGAAGCCACCCATTAAAGCAATTGGTGTCCATTTATCTTTACCAGACTTCACTCGCATCACAGCAGTATCTAAAGCCGTCAATAGTGGCGCGTGACCACTTAAAATGCCTAGCTGTCCAGTGACACTAGGTAAAATTACTTCATCCGCCGTGCCGTCCCAGACAGTCTTATCTGGGGCAATTACTCTTACAGTTAATGTCATATTTAGTTTTCATAGTTAGTAGAGGGTAGAGGGTAGAGGGTAGATAGTAGATGGTAGATGGTAGATAGAAAGCAAGCAATACCAAGATCGAGGTTTCAATCGATCTTTTCCGTGTCACATTACCCACTAACTATCAATTATTCCTACTCTCTACTTTCTACTCTCTACTCCCTAATATTAGCCTTTGAGTAATTTCTCACCCTTAGCTTTGGCTTCGGCGATATCACCAACAAGGTAGAAAGCTTGTTCTGGTAAATCGTCAAGTTCGCCATTGAGGATCGCTTTAAACCCCTTGATGGTGTCTTCGAGTTTGACATATTTACCGGGAGAACCAGTGAATACTTCGGCAACGAAGAAGGGTTGCGATAAGAACCGTTCGACTTTCCGCGCGCGGGACACAATCAGGCGATCTTCTTCGGCAAGTTCATCCAAACCAAGAATGGCAATGATATCTTGCAGTTCTTTATAGCGTTGGAGTGTCGATTGGACGGCACGAGCCGTATCATAGTGATCTGCACCCACGATCGCTGGTTGTAGCATGGTTGAAGTCGAAGTTAGCGGATCTACTGCTGGGTAAATCCCTTTAGCTGCCAAACCACGCGACAAGGAAGTCGTACCATCCAAGTGAGCGAAGGTAGTTGCCGGTGCGGGGTCGGTGAAGTCATCCGCAGGCACATATACTGCCTGGATGGACGTAATCGAACCTTCTTTGGTCGAAGTAATCCGCTCTTGCAAGTCACCCATGTCAGTACCCAGAGTAGGCTGATAACCTACCGCTGAAGGCATCCGCCCGAGGAGTGCGGATACTTCGGAACCAGCTTGAACGAAGCGGAAGATATTGTCGATGAATAACAGTACGTCTTGCTTGTTGACATCGCGAAAGTATTCCGCCATCGTCAACGCTACCAATCCAACGCGCATCCGTGCTCCAGGTGGCTCGTTCATTTGTCCGTAGACAAGCGCGATTTTGGACTCATTTAAGTTATCTTTGTTGATAACTCCAGATTCGATCATTTCATTGTAAAGGTCGTTTCCTTCACGGGTACGTTCGCCCACGCCACCAAACACCGATACACCACCATGATTGGTGGCGATGTTGTTAATCAGTTCCATCATGATTACGGTTTTGCCGACACCAGCACCGCCGAATAAACCGATTTTACCGCCCCGACGATAGGGTGTGAGTAAGTCGATCACCTTGATTCCGGTTTCAAATACGGAAGGTTTGGTTTCGAGTTCGGTTAGTTTGGGAGCATCCCGGTGGATGGGAAATCTTTCTGTGGTATTGACTGGTCCCTGATTGTCTACAGTTTCACCCAAGACATTAAAAATCCGACCGAGGGTAGCAGTTCCAACGGGTACGCTAATCGGTGCACCCAAATCTTCTACTTCCATCCCCCGCACCAAACCATCGGTGGTGCTCATGGCGACGGCACGAACTTGGTTATCGCCCAGAAGTTGTTGAACTTCACAGGTTACGGACACATCTTGTCCAGCTTCATTTTTCCCTTCAACTTTGAGGGCACTATAGATCTGGGGCATCTTACCACCAGTAAATTCTACGTCCACAACTGGACCAATAACTTGGGTGAGTCTCCCCACGTTTGTTTTTTCTGCGGTGCTAGCCATGTGCGCGTTACTTATTATTGTGTGATTTTGTCTATAGCGTTGGCGTAGCCTCGGCTCTGGCGAATCGATGTCACAAACCAAATCGCAGATCTGACGATCTGGGTTACAGTTGTCAGAGATCGGCTCCATTGCTTGGATCTGGGGTCTTGACGATCGAGCGGTCGGTCTGAAAGCTTCCACTCTCGATCGCGCGCCGATCGACTTGGCTATGCCAGAGGTCATCATTGGTGGCTGGTTGCTAAATCGATTCAGTTTTTAGCTACTATTAATATTTGGCAATGCTATCGTTTAGTTTATCATCGAACGCGTACTGTGCTGTGGGTATTTCTGCGGATTTGGTGGGGAGCGTTATTACTCGATCGTCAGTGCCCAACTGACGACAGCCGGATACGACCCCCAGCCGATCTGTTCGCTTTTGGCGACGGCATATTTTTGGTCTAAATACGTCCGTAACGTGGCGCGAATCGATCGATTTTCTCAGGCGGTGAGGACTTGAGCTGCTGACTGGTTATGCTGTGCTAACCAGCTCATCGCAAAATTGCTGCTACTCAAGATCGATAGCAGTTGGTACCTGTGGGCTAAAATCTGGCGATCGAGACTACTCTGGGACTGAGATCGGGACGATCGATCTACACGCAATCATCCGCTACTTCACCCGTCCGCAGATTTACAGATCGAGATCGCACCTAAACAGTCAATACCGACCGCATCAGCGATCGATTCCAATCTGTGCGATTCTAATTTAGCCAGTAATCCAGTTAGAATCCGATCGACCATCCACGGGCCATTATAAGTCCAACCCGTATACACCTGAATCAAACTTGCGCCAGCGGTAATCTTTTCCCACGCGTCATCGGCGGTAAAAATCCCCCCCACACCAATAATCGGCAAACTTCCACTCGTGTGCTGAT
>JBBRVB010000203.1:0-7415 GCA_038247275.1 Chroococcales cyanobacterium | reverse complement strand
GATAATGCGATCGATCAGTCCATAAGCTTGCGTTTCCGCAGGTGACATCCAAAAATCGCGTTCGGTATCTTCGGCAATGCGTTCGAGTGGTTGTCCGGTGTGGTGTGAGAGTAAACCATTCAGATGATTTTTGAGATATAGAATCTCACGCGCTTGGATTTCGATATCTACCGCTTGTCCCTGAGCACCACCGAGGGGTTGGTGGATCATAATCCGGGAATTGGGCAAGGACATCCGTTTGCCTTTAGCACCACTAGCGAGTAAAAATGCGCCCATACTTGCAGCCAAACCATAACAAATGGTGACTACATCAGGACGAATTTGTTGCATCGTATCATAAATCGCCATCCCCGCCGTAATCGATCCACCGGGGGAATTGATATGCAATTGAATATCTTTTTCGGGGTCTTCTGCTTCGAGAAATAACATTTGGGCGACTAATGTGTCAGCAACATTATCATTTACATCTGTGCCCAAGAAAATCATTCGTTCGCGTAATAATCTAGAGTAGATATCAAACGATCGTTCGCCAGCTCCAGATTGTTCTACCACCATTGGCACCACGTTGGCACCTGCGTAGATTTGGCTTTGCTGATAACTGCTAATCGACCCGTATTTTGAGTTGGATATAAGCATGGTGAAAGATCTATAGAGGAATAATATTTATTATTTTGACAGGCGAGTTTTACCCATCTAACTGAATTATACCAATAGTCTAGGGGGTAGAGGGTAGAGGGTAGAGGGTAGGGATTAGCGCATAAGGTTCAAGCCCAGTCCTTCGTGAATTTGATTCAACTTCATATTCGCCGTTGACAAATGCATTATTCCCTACTTTCTACCCTCTACCCTTTACTTTCTATTCCGTGACTGCTTCCGCTAAAATATCGATCGCTTCTGCCTCCCCAGCAGCTACTTCGGTATCTTCCTGTTCGGGTTTGAGAGAGCCTTCAGGTACCAATTCGACTTGGGCGTGTTCCTTGAGCCATTCGAGGGTTTGTTCTTTTTGGAGATCCTCGGTGATGTAGCTCCGCAAGCGGGTTTCATCGACATCTTCGCCAGCTAGCTGCGGTAAAATCTCCGACATTTTTGCGACAATGGCTTCGTCACTGACGACGATCCCTTCTGTTTTGGCAATTTCGGCGATCGCGAGTTGCTGTTTGAGGTTACTAATCGCGTCAGTGCGACAATTCTCTTTCATTTTGGGAATGGTTTCCCGCGTGAAGAGTTTGTTGACATCCATCCCATACTGGCTGAACTGATTTGCCATTTGGTTGAGGATATTCATCGTCTCCCGTTCGATCGATGTTTCGGGTAAATCTGCCTCGACGACATCAATTAAGGCTGTTTCGATCGCATTGACAATGTTTTGGTCGGTAGATTTTTTGGCTTGTTCCTGGAACCGAGTGACGATCGATTCTTGGTACTCAGTTAGGGTGTCAAAATCGCTGGCTTCCTTGGCAAAATCGTCGTCTAAGGCGGGTAATTCCTGCTCTTTGAGATCTTTGAGGACGACGTGAAATAGTGCCGGTTGTGAGGCTAAATCTTCGCGCGGGTAGTCTTCAGGGAACACCACATTGATGTTGCGAGTTTCACCAACGCTCATGCCAACGATCCCATTGACGAGATCGGTGATAAATTTGCCCTCGGATAGCTCGATGTCAAAGTCATCAGCCTGCGCGCCGCTAATTTCGGTACCATCGGCTAGTTTGCCATTGTAGTCAACGACGGCAATATCATCGATTTGGGCAGCCCGACCGACTACTGGAATAATTGTCGCCTTTTCGCGGCGTTGACGATCGATAAAATCATCGACTTGGGCAGGATCGTAGACGATTTCCTCAGCTTTGATAGCTAATCCAGTATAAGTACCCAGAGTGACAGTCGGCGGGACATCTACCGTCGCCCCAAAAGTCAAAACTTGTCCAGGGACATACTGCTGAAGCAATTCGTCAAAATTGGATGTAATTTGGTAGTTGCCGATGGCTGGAACGGCTTCTTGTTTGATTGCTTCATTAATAGCAGGTTCGAGCAGAGCTTCCAGAGCCATCGCTTTGACCTGAGATTGGCCCATCCGTTGTAAGATTACTTGCCGAGGGATTTTCCCTTTGCGGAACCCAGGAATAGTAGCCTTTGTGGTCAGGTTTTTGATTGCCTGTTCGTAATATTTAGTCGTTTGGTCTCCGGTAACTTCAATTTGTAAACCAATCCGGCTTTGTTCGAGTTTTTCCTGGGTAACTTTCATGATATGTATATCTAACAACAGTCAATGACAATATGAGAAGGGGCTGGTCGATCGCGTAATTATGATATGCTCGATCTATCATCATCGCTAGGATTATGATGAGGTGGCAGGCAAGTGTGACTTTAATTGCTGCAAGTCATCAGATCGAAAGCCGCATAACTTAAACAGAATGCGAAGTCTATCTACACGATTCACCTATTTGATGATAGTACATTGCTGTTAGGTATTAAGTATTTGGAATTAAGTATTTAGAATTGGGTTGAGATCTCCCGCCAAAATGTTAAGGGCGATCGCAATGTCCGGTAACTAGCGTAGAATTGAATTTCGATTGCATCATCTCGACTCGTGTGCTGAGTCGCTCGTCAATATTCAGTGGAGGTAGTTTTGTCCGATCTATATCGTGTCGCAATTTTGGGAGCCACCGGTGCCGTCGGTACGGAATTAATCGAGCTGCTTGCCAGTCGCAATTTTCCCATCAGTGAACTCAAACTGTTCGCCTCGCCCAAGTCCGCCGGAACGAAGTTAAAGTTTCGGGGTGAGGAAATTACGGTAGAGTGCGTGGGAGATCGATCTTTTGAAGGCATCGATATCGTCCTCGCCTCGGCTGGTGGCTCAACCTCCAAAGCCTTAGCTCCTCAAGCTGTCGCCGCAGGTGCGGTAGTCATCGACAACTCTAGTGCCTTTCGGATGCGCCCCGATGTGCCCTTGGTGATTCCCGAAGTCAATCCAGCGGCGGCGGCTCATCATCAGGGCATTATCGCCAATCCCAACTGTACGACGATCTTGATGGCGGTCGCAATTTATCCGCTCCATCAAGTTCAACCAATTCAACGGATCGTCGCCGCTACTTACCAATCCGCCAGCGGCGCAGGTGCTAGAGCGATGGCAGAAGTCGAAACCCAAAGTCGGGATATTCTCGATGGCAAGACACCCCAGCCGGAAATCTTTCCCTATCCCCTAGCATTTAATTTATTTCCCCACAATACGCCGATCGACGAATCCGGGTACTGTGAAGAAGAGCTGAAAATGGTTAATGAAACTCGCAAGATTTTCGGAACGCCAGACTTACGAGTGACAGCGACATGTATCCGCGTCCCAGTACTTCGCGCCCACTCGGAAGCGATTAACCTCGAATTTGCCACACCCTTCGATCCAGACAAGGCTCGATCGATCTTAGCTCATGCTCCTGGTGTAAAATTGGTTGAAGATTGGGCGGCAAATTATTTCCCGATGCCGATCGATGCTTCGGGTAAAGATGAAGTCCTTGTCGGGCGCATTCGTCAGGATATCTCTCATCCCAATGGGTTGGAATTGTGGCTCTGTGGCGATCAAATCCGCAAAGGTGCAGCCCTTAATGCCATTCAGATTGCCGAATTGCTCGTTGAGAAAAAGTGGCTCAAACGGAAGTAGAGGGTAGAGGGTAGGGAGTAGAAGGTAGGTTACTAGGAAATCAGGCAATAGCGTGGGGCAAAAGTGCCCGTTCTTTGAATTCCACACCCCCTACCCTCTACCCTCTACCCTCTACCCCTACCCCCTACCCTCTACCCTCTACCCCTACCCCCTAACCAATGGCAATCGATTTCGGACGAGTCATCACGGCAATGGTTACACCCTTCGATGCGGATGGAAACGTTCACTATGCCGAAGCAGAGAGATTGGCAGCGTATTTGGTAGATAATGGTTCGGATGGGATTGTGGTGTGTGGGACGACAGGAGAATCGCCAACGCTAAGTTGGGATGAGGAATATCAACTATTTCAAGTCGTCCAAAAAGCTGTCGCTGGGAAAGCCAAAATAATTGCTGGTACGGGGTCGAATTCGACTAGTGAAG
The DNA here is from genome assembly GCA_038247275.1 of Chroococcales cyanobacterium. Lineage (GTDB taxonomy): Bacteria > Cyanobacteriota > Cyanobacteriia > Cyanobacteriales > Chamaesiphonaceae > Chamaesiphon. The sequence continues at coordinate 3,343 of JBBRVB010000203.1, read as the reverse complement.
CGATCGAAGCCACCCAAAAAGCTGCTAAACTAGGAGTAGATGGCAGCTTGCAGGTAGTTCCCTATTATAATAAACCACCGCAAATTGGCTTGTATCAGCATTTTGAAGCGATCGCGGCAGCTTGCGACCTACCGATGATGCTCTACAATATTCCTGGACGCACCGGACAACAGTTAGAGCCAGACACGATCGCTAAATTGGCGAAATTAGACGGGATTGTCGCAATTAAGGAATCTACGGGTAATCTAGATCTAGCTAGTCAGATTCGCAGCCTCACCCCGCCAGACTTTAAAATTTATTCGGGTGATGATTCTTTGACGTTACCGATCCTCGCTGTCGGTGGTACGGGAGTAGTCAGCGTTGCCAGTCATTTGGTAGGGAATCAAATCCAGGAAATGATTGCGGCGTTTTCAGCCGGACACAATCAGTTGGCGATGAAATTGCACATCAAAATGCTGCCACTATTCAAAGGACTATTTTTCGCGCCCAACCCAATGCCAATTAAAGCAGCATTAAAACTGCAAGGTTGGGAAGTTGGCGGACTACGATTGCCGATGTGTGAATTACCGAACCAATTACTACCTCAGTTGCAACAGCTCCTGCAACAGCAGGGCTTAATCGCCTCGCCGAGCAGCGAACAAATTGAATAATTGCACCGCGATCGATTGACCCATTGCCGATATTATGATACAACTAAGATATAGATGAAAAATATCAAGAAGCTTCAAAGCTGCTAGGTTAAGATTTGACGAGTCAGCAGCATCAGCTTTGTTAACGCCCAAGAGTTAAAAATCGAGCGAACTCTGAGCCGACCAAAACCGCACGACTTGAGGTTGAGGATGATTGTTCTCAGTCCTGGAAGAAAAATATTCAGTTAGTTTAATAATAACCAGTGCAAATTTCTAGCGCATAGTTTTAGTAAATTTTTTACCTATTTACCGTTAGGGTCTAGCGTTACAGCCACCACTGACGAGCTTTTCAGAAAATATCGTCGTGACTCGGACGACGAACGAAATCTCGCTCGGTAGTGCTACTACGCATTTAAAAAGTTTCGATTCTAAATACCAAACATGACAGCTAACTAAACTTGTAGCTGTCGATCGATACATCGAAAAATCCAGTTTTGTCCAAAAATTACCCAACTATCTAAGTTTATCTAAATGAGTCCAATTCTCAAATCATCACAAGCACCAGTAATCGCCAAAAATCCGAACGAACCTACGCTCAAAATTATCCCATTGGGCGGATTACATGAAATAGGTAAAAACACCTGCGTCTTTGAAATCAACGACGAGATTTTACTACTAGATGCAGGCTTGGCTTTTCCCACCGATGGAATGCACGGCATCAATATCGTCTTGCCAGACATGACCTATCTGCGGGAAAATCAGCACAAAATCAAAGGGATGATCGTCACCCACGGACATGAAGATCATATCGGTGGGATTCCCTACCACCTCAAGCAATTTGACATCCCGATCATCTATGGCCCACGGCTAGCGATGGCGTTATTGCAAGGTAAACTAGAAGAAGCAGGTGTTGCCGATCGGACTAAAATCAAAACCGTCGCACCGCGTGATATCGTCAGAATTGGCGAATCATTCTTCGTCGAGTTTATTCGCAATACCCACTCGATCGCGGATAGCTTTACAGTTGCCTTACATACTCCCGTCGGTGTCGTCATCCATACTGGAGACTTCAAATTCGACCATACCCCCGTCGATGGTGAGGCATATGACTATGCCAAACTCGCCGAACATGGCGAAAAAGGTGTCTTGTGTCTGATCAGTGACTCCACCAATTCCGAGATTCCTGGCTTTACTCCTTCCGAGCGTTCGGTATTCCCCAACCTCGAACGGTTTATCTCCCTTGCGAAAGGACGAGTAATGGTAACAACCTTCTCATCCTCCGTTCACCGGATCAACATGACGATCGAAATCGCCATGAAGTACAATCGGAAAGTCTGCGTAGTCGGTCGATCGATGCTCAACGTGATCGCTCACGCTCGGAACCTCGGCTATATTAATTGCCCCGACGACGTATTTGAACCACTCCAATCCGCCAATCATCTCCCCGATGATAAAGTCTTAGTCTTGACTACCGGATCTCAAGGTGAAACCCTTGCCGCGATGACCCGAATCGCCAACGGTCAACATCGCCAGGTTCGTATCCGCAAAGGCGATACGATCATCTTCTCAGCTAACCCAATTCCGGGCAACACCATCGCCGTTGTCAACACCATTGATAAACTGATGATGCAGGGTGCCAACGTCATCTACGGACGTGATAAAGGGATTCACGTTTCGGGACATGGTTGCCAAGAAGATCAGAAATTGATGCTGAGTCTGACTCGTCCGAAATACTTTATCCCAGTTCACGGCGAACACCGGATGCTGATTAAGCACTCCCAAACCGCTCAGAGTACGGGTATTCCCGCCGAGAATATGGTCATCATCGACAACGGTGATATCGTCGAGTTGACTGAAAATAGCATCGGTAAAGCTGGTAAAGTCCCATCAGGAATTCAACTAGTCGATAATGCTGGCATCGTCCACGACCAAACCCAAGTCATGGAAGAACGCAAGCAGTTAGCCGGAGATGGTGTAGTCACCGTTGCCGTAGCGATCGGGCTAGATGGTAAAATGATGGTTAAACCTCAAGTTAATCTGCGTGGTGTTGTCACTGCGGTCGAACAATCGCTCGTTGCGGCACTGATCCAGAAAACCATCGAAAATACCTTGATCGATCGTTGGGACAGGTTCGCCCGCACGTTTGAATCCGGTCAGCTTGATGTAGACTGGGCTGGACTCCAGATCGAATTAGAATCCGCACTTCAACGTCTGGTACGTCGCGAATTGCAAAGTCGTCCACTATTGGTGTTGATGATGCAAACGCCTGAAGATGGGAAGACAACGACAAGTACAAATCGTGTCGCTGTCGGTGCTGGTGCTGGTTCTAGTCCTGCTCCCATCGGTCGTCGCAAACAACGCTCGACAGCCAAAGTTGGAGCTTAGATTTAGTTAGTAAAAATCACCTAAAATAGACGGGGTGCAATTGATGAATTGCACCCCGTCTATTTTTTTTATTAAACGTAGATCTAACCTACATGTACCGCGAACAATTATTATTTGTCTGTAGCCGCAACCAGTGGCGAAGTCTGACTTTTCACGTTAAGTCTAAAGCCCAGTAAGGGAGGGGATCGTAGCGGCAGGAGATTTATAGAGTTATAGTAGATGAAAACTATACGATAGAGGTCAAAAAAATGCTCGAATGGTGGACGAAAAACTTTGGAAGTTGTCAACTGGGAGACGAGCGATTGAATAATCGAGCCTTCTGGATCGGG
>JBBRVB010000202.1:0-7422 GCA_038247275.1 Chroococcales cyanobacterium | reverse complement strand
TATTTGCAATGCAGATTGGATCTAAAAAATAGCTGATAAATTAGGCGAATAACCCGATCGCCCCGCACTACCCAACCCATTCAACTAAAATATACTTAATTATCAATTATCAATTATCAATTATCAATTATCAATTATCAATTATCAATTATCAATTATCAATTACTCCTCACCCAGTGTTTGAAGTGTTGTTTGGTGTCTGAGTCTAGTAAACTCCAAATCCCTAATGTCCCTGAAAAGAAAAAGATCGCACTAGCTACATACAACATTGAGATAATTAACGCCGTCCACCATGCCCAAACTTTGGATTGATGCAGCCTAGCAATAACTACTTCCAATAACATCCCCATCCCAAAAATTCCACCACCGACAGACACAGTATTCAGAATCGATTGCCAGTCAGTAACTGACTGCTCTTGCGGTACCGTTGTCAAAATCCCATAAGGATCGCGCAGTACCAAAATCGAAAATATGTATAAATAGATCGTAAAACTCACATTCCAACGTAACCGTTTCAACCAATTCCAATAAGCAATAATCCCTACTATCCCAAGAATTGCGATCGCATCAAACCAGAAGTGTGAATTGGTAAGTGGCTTGTGAATACTACCACTATTAAATACAAACATTAAGATTAGTAGACTAATCGGAACAGAGCGCAAACTCCAGATCGTAATCATTAATGATGTGGGAATTGGCGTAGTGGTGAGGAGCATCAATCTCAATAATTAATTTAATAACAGCAGTCGATCGCGATCGCAGCGATAAAGATGCTGGGAATATTGACTCGCGCCCGATCGTCTAGGGGGACGATGCGATCGATAACTAGCTCAAATACAACCACCACAGAAGATTTGGGTTGTAGATAGCTAGTGCCCATCATAACAAACACCACTCAGATGAAATCCGCCAAAGTACTGACACCAGTTCATCACTACGGTATCCAGATCGAGAATTTCCAGCTTAAACCGGACAAGTTTTGTTAAAGTGAGAAGTGTAGACTGCAAGGAGATGGGAAGACAAAATAATGGCAGGTAAACTTTTATTAGTAGACGACGAACCAGGATTGCGGGAAGCAGTTCAAGCTTATCTCGAAGATAGTGGCTATACCGTTCAAGTTGCGAGTAGTGCCAAAGATGCCTGGGAATTGTTGCAACAACAGTTGCCTGACTTGGTAATTTCGGATGTGATGATGCCACAAGTAGATGGCTATCAGTTCCTCAAGCAAATGCGCGAGGACGACAGGTTTAAAGCAACGCCAGTCATCTTCTTGACGGCGAGAGGCATGAAAGCCGATCGCATTGCTGGCTATCAAGCTGGTGTCGATGCCTATTTGTCCAAACCTTTCGATCCCGATGAGCTAATCGCGATCGTCCAAAATCTCCTCGAACGCCGTACTGTGGCTGTCGCCGCCTCTCAAAATCCAGAAATGGAAGGGATCGCCAAACAAATCGCTGCCGAACTACGCGGGATGCTCAACCCCACTAGTGGCATTGTCAAAACTCCACCCCCAATTCGGATCGATCTGACTCCCCGCGAACAAAGCGTCCTCGATTTGGTGGCGGCTGGCTTGATGAATAAGGAAATTGCCAAGCAGCTCGAAACCAGCGTCCGCAATGTGGAAAAGTACGTCAGTCGTCTATTTGGTAAAACCGGCACAAATAGTCGGACTGAGCTGGTACGCTATGCCCTAGAACATGGATTGACGAATTAACCCAGATCGCCACCTAGTTCTAACTACTGCTCCCGCAAAGTCCGCCTCAGCAGACTTCGCTTGGTTCTGCGGAGCGGTTTCCGACGATCTGTGCTGTGGGAACGAATTCGCTTACGGATCGTGGGCTTGGGTTGCACCCGATCGGGTTGGAGATCGGGACCCTCTACTGGCTTGTCTTTTGAGTCATCAGGCTTGGTGGGGTTAAAGATATTCGCAATCTGAAGACTTGCTAACTGAGCTTCTAACACCTTTGTTTCTGAGACTGTTTCAAATGCTCGAATATTGCTCATACTACCGATCGTCTTGAGATTCAACAGCGAGAGGTTGAGTGGCAGTTCTGGCGAAACTTTTGCAGCTAAAGATAGCAAAAGCCACAATATATGTCTCGGAACCAATGCTCACCGTTTGACCTTTGGTGTAGTAATTAGTGGCACGAACACCTCCCCCAAACACATTAACCTACATTCAGCAGGTTAAATTCACGTTTTAATAATTAACACTAAGCATTGAGGAGCGTACAAACTTTACATAAAAAATTTAGGTAACAGGTGCAGTTGGATCGATCGTAAAAATATCGACTAGTTGCGATTTGGTTCTGCTCACACGACTGGGACCGATTTGTTCGTAGAATAAAGTTTCATAGAAAAAACAAGAAAGACCGCCAAATTGTTGAGCGTAAATACTGGCGACTTGTTCTTTAATGACTGCGCTGGGAATCGGACGAGTTCGCAGTCCGGCTAAGATGCCGATCGAGGTGGGAATTTTGGCACGAGCAGCTTGAACCTCGGGTTTAACTAATTCGAGTAAAAATGAATCTAATCGATCGCGATAGACTTGTAAAACTAACTCATCGATCAATCCTAACTCTTGCCATAGTTTCCAATCAGCTAAATAGCGAGTGCGCGAAAATCCCAGTGGATTGGGAGACATAGAAATGATGCAATTGCGGCGGACAGATTTTACTGATGCCACGATCTGTCGTAATAATTCTGTCAATTGTTCAGAACCCCAATCCAGCCATACTTCGCTATCATGCTCGATCGGGGCAATGTCGCCAAAGTTATGTTGTTGAAATAATTGTTGGGTAAACCTGTCGTAACCCATTTCTTGGGGAAAACAAAACCGATCGTCTAATTGAATTCCGGCTATAGTTGGATATTTTTTGACTACCTCAGTAACCATATCTACCATAAATTTACGGACGCGAGAATGACAGGGATTCAACCACACATTGGGATCTAACTCGCCGTTAGCACCTTGGACTCTTTGGGTGGCTTCATTAATATCGAGAGTTATTAAATCTTTGTGTTTGAGCGCGATCGACGATCTTGGCGGTACCATCAATCCATATTCAAACCACGGAATCGTTCGGATGTTTAAAGGTCGGGCTAATTCGAGAATTTCTGCTAAAACATCTCTACCGACAAACGGACTATTTGGTAAAATTGCCGCCCCAGCAAATTGCTTGGTAACTTCGCTCGGATATAACGTATAACCCCGCTGCCAAACGACTGGATAAATTGTATTAAATCCCAAATCTGCCAACCGCCGTAAACCTTCTGCCAGATTTTTGCGCGAGTTCATGACTTCGCTATCAATATTAGTCAACCAAACAGCTTTTTGCATACAGAGCTTTGCAATCCCAATAAAATATTTCCCCAGCACCCGCTCAAAGTGTACCTTGGGCGAGTTCCGTATTCGATCTGCGCTTAATTATAAGCGAGAATGGTCGATTACCTACGGCCGACCAAAGGTCAACGACACGATCTCAAGCAGTCAAATTGTTTAGGGATGTAATCAGGATCGGGGTAAAATAGTGTCGTGAATCGCTAAAACTCTCTTCAGCTAACGCTTATAGCTTTATCCAGATCGAATCGATTTCAACATGAATTTAACGAGATGACAATCTTCTAAGCCCAGTTTTCAGATTCAGATTCTGTTGTAGTTTCAGTCAAATCGGTGGGGATATTTTTGGTAACTACTTCAGGCGCAACTGCTGGCGATTGTGCGGGAGTGATATTAGCTACCGTTGGCGGTTGAGCTGGCGTTCCCAATGGTTTTGCTGGGGCTGGCTTAACTTCTAGCTTAATCCAAGCTTCTTCCTTGTCAGCACTCAGGTTGACTGCTGGCGCAGGTATTGGCTGAGATGTCGAGACATTTACGGGCAAAGAATCGATCGATTGGGAGATCTGCTGAGGTGATGCTGTAATGGGACTAGATTTAGTTGCTGGTGTCGGTGGTGGAGCCTCAATCGAGCTGGAGTCAACTAATATTGTCGGCTCGGCTGGAGTAACCTTCGCTGTTGAGTTGGTTAGTGGTGCTGTCGGTGTTGGTGCGGCTTTGCTGGCGACGGGAGTCGCTCGATCTGCGGTAGCTGGGGGGACTTTTAGTTGTGCTAGTGGCATACTGCTGACGATCGGATTAGTCTGAGTAGTAGCAACTAGAGTCGGCGCGGGCGTGGTAGGTGCGCTAGCTGTTGGGGATAGGGATGATGGCGGTGTTTTTGCTGTCGATTTAGCTACTGTCGGCACCCGATTTGATTGCTGATTTTGGCGTTTAGTGGTACTTGGTGTAACGGTACTGAGTCGATCGACAGGAACCAACTGACGACGTAGTTTGAAGGTTTCCCATGCCAACCAGCCGAGTAAGGCGACACTAGTAGTTTGTCCGACTAAGATGCCCCCCGTTACCTGACGTGCGTATAGCCATAAAAACAGCGCGTAAAATAAGCCAACTCCACTCCACATAAAATCCTGCTTGCGATGGATTTCGGGAAAGAAGAACGCCCAAAGATATAAGCCCGCGCTACTCGTACCAACTAAAACAGCTAAGATATATGCCAGCATTTTTACACCACACTCCTACAAGCCAACGTCTGGAATTAGACTCAGCATCTCATATCTCGGTCGTCGCGATCGAGCAAAGCTCACACTCTATAAGCAAGTAACGATGGTCGATTTAGATAGTTGTTGAGTTAAGACTTCCCTTTTACCCAACAACTATCCGATCCCTCAAGCCTAAAGCCTAAAACCTAAAGCCTAAGACCTAAAACCTAAACCGCCGCCGCAACAGCCTCTACCTTGGCAGGTAATAGCTCGATATTGCTAAAGTTAAACTCAGTAGTGACAGGCTTGCCATCCTCTACTGCTTCAATAATCCGTTGGCTGAGAATTTGGTAATCACCGACTTTTTGATAATTGTCTTCAAAAACGATTTTACCGCTCTTGATTTCCCCAGTAGCGGGATCGGCATAGATCGAGTCATAGCGATGAGAGAGATAACCCGCACCAGTATCGTGACTGCTGAAAGTGTCGATCGTCACCATGATGCCGTGAATATGGCGGTGAACGTGGCAGACTTCGTTATTTCGCAGTTTATAGCGATCGCCTTCAGACTTGCCGCCCATGAGGATTGTTACCGCACCTGTATCATCAGTTTCACCATAGCTAAAGCTGTTTTTGCTATGTGTCTCAGCAAAAGTGCGGCGCACGCGGTGGATCGCAACTTCGCGCAGTTGTCCGATAATTGAGTCACGAGCTTCCTCATCCTCAATTCCCGTCACTTCAGCACTCAAATTTGCTTTGACGGAGATCGTGCCAGTCAAGACTTTATCGCCATGCTTGAACTCAACTGCGGCTGTATAGCCAGGGAAACTTGGTTCCCAAGTATAGCGATTTTCGTAAGCAGCCTGAAAAAGTTCCTGCGCCGATTTTGATTCTGTCATCTTGCCTAAACGTGTTATTTGGTATTTAATCCTATCTTAAAGATTTTTTCGACATTTTTGCCCGATCGCGAACGGATGATGATAAGTTACCAACTAAGATGACCAGTCCAGATTCCCCATTATCTACTCCAGACTTTCGTGACGTAGCCGCAGCTTTCGCTGTCGAGCGACAATTGTGGACACCAATCCTCGCTCAATCGAGTGAAGAGAAAGAGAAAATCGCCGCTGGATTATTATTATGCCTATCTCTGGCGATCGGTCAAACGATCGCTGGTGTCCAGATCGAACGGATCGATCGGATTTATCCACCCGGACGCAATCAGGGTCTGATTGACTTTAAATTAGTCTGTCGGCTACCAACACAAATTCAAGTGCATCTGGGGATCTGTGTTTTACCATTCTCAGATCCCGAACTCGTCAATGAAGCTTGTACTAGACTGTTAGTGTACAAGGATTTTGGACTCGATCGCTTGTGCCTACTCCGTCAAAGTGAATTGATGACCGATCTGCGACAGTTACCTGCTTGTTTGCCCAAATTACTATCTACCGATATTGGCGGTCATTTCATTCCCCTCAAATTTCCAGATATCTTAGCTGTACTCGTAATTTTGTCGGTATTTCAGCACAAACAACAATATGAGTTGACCAGCGCAACGATTCGAGCTTATTTACTGCAAATGGAACCACTCAGCAATAGCGAACTAATTAAAAATATTCTGGCGATCGCTCAATTTTGAGCAGAAAATAATTGAACTCATTATGGATATAGTTACGATTTTACGTCAAGATTACGCTAAATTTCCACTCGACCAAAACTATGATATCTATGCCGAGGATGTCTATTTTCAAGACCCACTGAGTCGGTTTCGAGGACTATCACGCTATCGCCAGACGATCGGATTTATTGAAAAATGGTTCAAAAATCCGCACTTAGAATCATCCTCAATCGATCGAGTCGGGCAACTAATTACTACTCGCTGGTCGTTGAGCTGGAATACTCCATTACCCTGGCAACCACGGATCGAAATTACTGGCACCAGCGAACTATTATTAAACGATCGAGAATTGATTATCAGTCATATTGACTATTGGGATTGTTCCCCGCTAGATGTTTTGAAACAACATTTTCAATTTGGAGGGAATAGGGAATAGGGAATAGGGAATAGAAAGACGCTCGCGTCTAAAACCCATTACCCATTACCCATTACCCATTACCCATTACTCATTACCAATTACCGATTCCGCTGCGACCAGACCCGTGTCGGTAAACCCCAGACATAGATAAATCCTTCAGCCGCTTTGTGATCGAAGCGATCGTCTGCGCCGTAGGTGGCCAAGTCCATATCGTAGAGACTATACTCTGACTTTCTGCCCACGATCGTCGCATTGCCCTTGAATAGCTTGATGCGGATAGTGCCAGAGACTCGTGCTTGGGTTTGCTCGATGAAGGCATCTAAGGCTGCTTTAAGCGGCGAATACCACAGACCGTTGTAGACGATTTTGCTATAGGTTTCTTCGATGCCGCGCTTATACTGGGTGACATCACCAGTGAGGGTGAGACTTTCTAATTCGCGATGCGCCTGAATCAATACAGACAAAGCTGGAACTTCGTAGATCTCCCGCGATTTGATACCGACGAGCCGATTTTCTACCATGTCAATGCGTCCGATGCCGTGGTTGCCGACAGTGTGATTTAATTGGCTAATCAAACCGACGGGGGTGAGTGCCACACCATTGATGCTGACTGGACTGCCAGCAGTAAACCCAATCTCAATATATTCTGGTTCATTGGGCGTATTCTCGATCGCTTTAGTCAGTGCATAAACTTCTTCGAGTGGCTCTACCCAAGGATCTTCGAGCGGTCCTGCTTCTACGCTACGTCCCAATAAGTTGAGATCGACACTATAGGGAGAAGATTTCTTGACAGGTGAAGGAATACCACATTGTTCGCCATACGCGATCGTTTGTTCGCGGCTCATGCCCC